>CAMBOH010000035.1 GCA_945869305.1 uncultured bacterium | reverse complement strand
TAGCCCATAGGGAGGATGCCACCCATTCGTTGGTTTGATGCACGCCCCGAAGGGCAAGAGCGCGTAGCCCATAGGGAGGATGCCACCCATTCGTTGGTTTGATGCACGCCCCGAAGGGCAAGAGCGCGTAGCCCATAGGGAGGATGCCACCCATTCGTTGGTTTGATGCACGCCCCGAAGGGCAAGAGCGCGTAGCCCATAGGGAGGATGCCACCCATTCGTTGGTTTGAGGCACGCCCCGAAGGGGCAACAGCGCATAGCCCAGGGCAACGCCCTGGGTGGGTTTGCCGCCGCAAGTGCGCCCTGAAAGGGCAAAAGCATTCCTTATAATGCTTGTCTCCTAACGCTTTTGCCCTTTCAGGGCGTGCATTATCGCCTCATTCTACCCAGGGCGTTGCCCTGGGCTATGCGCTGTTGCCCCTTCGGGGCGTGCGTTGAACGCCTGTTGGCGGGGTGTGCGCGTTGACCGTCTGTTGGCGGGGTGTGCGCGTTGACCGTCTGTTGGCGGGGCGTGCGTTGAACGCCTGTTGGCGGGGCGTGCGCTGAACGCCTGCTGGGGGCGTGCGCCTTGACCGCCTGTTGGCCAACAACATGCTTCCGCAACTTCAGCCTTTAGCAATCTTACAGCGCATTGGCCCGCAGCGTGTCGATTTCGGCCTTGTAGGGCGTGGCCACTACCGACACATCCCGCAGGTTGGCGAAGTTTGTGCCCAGTGTCACGTCGAGGCGGTATGACTGTCCGTCGGCTGAGTTGCTGATTTTGTGTATGCGTCCCACGAAGATGCCCGGCGGGAACACGGCCGAGTAGCCGCTGGTCTCGACCGCCTGGTTCAGTTGCACCTTGGCGTAGCGCGGCACGTCGTCGACAAAGGCCGATATCATGCTCCGGCCGTCCCATTGCAGGTAGCCAAAGTAGTTCTGTCCGCGAACGCGGCAGCTGATGCTCGACTTGCGGTTGGTCACGGGAATCACCAGCGAGTGGTGCTTTCCGGTCAGGTAGACAATGCCCACCACGCCGCCACCGCCCACTACGCCCATTTCGGGCTTCACGCCGTCGTCCTCGCCTTTGTCAATGACCAGGTAGTTGTCGGCGCGTTCGGCGCTGTTCGACACCACTTTGGCGGGCAGCAGGGTGTAGCCTTCGAGCCGTTGTCTCATCAGCTTTTCGGTCAGGGTCGTATCGTTCGTGGCAGTGGTCAGTGCCTGTCTCAGGAGTTCCGTTTCGCGTTGCAGGGCCACGTTCTGGTCGGTCAGCTCGCGGTTCACCTCTTTCAGGTTCAGGTAGTCCACCACGTCGGTATACAGTCCGTTCACGGCAGCCACTCCGCCGTTGGCCGCACTGAACCATACGCTGCCCTGGTAGCTGTTGAAGCGGAACAGCAGCAGCATGCTCACGGCCTCGAACAGCACGAACAGCAGCACGAAGTTGTATTTGCGGATAAAGTCGAGCAGGTTCATTCTCGGGAGTTGGATTCGGTATTGCGGGGGTGGAGCTTAAAGAAGGGGCAAAAGCATTGGCGTACAAGTGTTTGTGATCGAATGCTTTTGCCCTTTCAGGGCGCACTTTGTCGCCTCATTCTCCCCAGGGCGTTGCCCTGGGCTATGCGCTGTTGCCCTTTCAGGGCGTGCCTTGAACGCGTGTCTACAGCACATGCTTGAACGCATGTCGGCAGCGCGTGCCTCGTACGCGTGTCAATAGTAGACAGGGGCGTGCCTTGAATGCTTGTCAGCAGAGGCGTGCCTTGAACGCATGTCCACAGTGCGTGCCTTGAACGTGTGTCAATAGTAGGCAGGCGCGTGCCTTGAACGCATGTCCACAGCGCGTGCTTGAAAGCGTTCCGGCTGACCGCAAATGCTTGCGGGAGCAGAAAAAGCTCAAAATGTCAAGCCAAGGCCCTCTGTCACCTCATCAGGAAGGTGAACTTCTCCACGTTCTTCAGCGCCACGCCGGTGCCTTTGGCCACGCAGAGCAGCGGTTCTTCGGCCACGTGGAAGGGAATGTTGATTTTGTCGCTCAACCGCTTGTCGAGACCGCGCAGCAGTGCGCCGCCGCCGGTCAGGTAGATGCCGTTCTTCACGATGTCGGCATACAGTTCGGGCGGCGTGTTGGCCAGGGCGTTCACCACAGCCTGCTCGATTTTCGCAATCGACGTTTCGAGGCAGTGGGCAATTTCCTGATAGCACACGGGCACCTCCATAGGCATGGTCGTGATGCGGTTCGGTCCGTGTACCACGTAGTCCTCGGGCGGGTTGGGCAGGTCGGTGAGTGCGGCGCCCACGTTGATCTTGATGCGTTCGGCCATGCGCTCGCTCACCAGCACGTTGTGCTGCCGGCTCATGTATTCACGAATGTCGCTCGTGAAGTCGTCGCCGGCCATCTTGATGGAGTTGTTCGACACGATGCCGCCCAGCGAAATCACGGCGATTTCGGTCGTACCGCCGCCTATGTCCACAATCATGTTGCCTTCGGGGGCGTTCACGTCGATGCCGATACCGATGGCAGCCGCCATCGGTTCATAGAGCAGGAACACGTCGCGGCCTCCGGCGTGTTCGGCCGAGTCGCGCACGGCGCGCAGCTCCACTTCGGTCGAGCCGCTCGGCACACCGATGACCATGCGCAGTGAGGGTGAGAACAGGCGTTTGCCCGAGTGCACCTTCTTGATCAGTCCGCGCATCATCTGTTCGCAGGCGTTGAAGTCGGCAATCACACCGTCGCGCAGCGGACGGATCACGCGAATCTTGCTGTTCGTTTTTTCATACATCAGCTTCGCGTCGTCGCCCACGGCAATCATCCGTTCCGAATGGGTGTCGAGGGCCACCACCGAAGGTTCGTTTACGGCAATCTCGTCATCGGCGATGATGATGGTGTTGGCCGTACCCAAGTCAATGGCCAGCTCTTGGGTGAAGGAGAAAAGTTTTGAGAAGAATCCCATAGCAGCAGTCGGGGTCTAATTATTTTGAAAACCAAGCGTGAATAGCGGTGTCATAGTGGCTGCTGACGCCAAATGCGCGGGTGGCGAACCAGCGTCTTTCCTCCAGCTCGGTCTGTGCGCCGTTCTTCTCCACGATGTCGAGCAGGGGCTTGTATTCAGCCTTGGAGGGCACAATCACCACATCGTTGAAGTTCTTCGCACCGGCACGGATGAGCGAGATGCCGCCTATGTCGATTTTCTCGATGATGTCGGCTTCTGAGGCACCGCTGGCCACAGTCTGCTCGAAGGGGTAGAGGTCTACGATGACCAGGTCGATTTCGGGAATGTCGTACTGCGCCATCTGGGCCTTGTCTTCGGCCAGCTCGCGACGGCCCAGGATGCCGCCGAACACTTTCGGGTGGAGTGTCTTCACGCGTCCGCCCAGGATGGAGGGGTAGGTGGTCACTTCTTCCACCTTCTGGCAGGGGTAGCCCAGCGATTCAATAAACTGCTGCGTGCCTCCTGTCGAGAGGAACTGCACACCGTTTTCGTGCAGCTTGGCCAGGAGTTCTTCCAGTCCGTCCTTGTGGAACACCGAAACCAGCGCGGTCTTAATCTTCTTTGTGGTAGACATAGCTTATCTTGTTTTTTTGTGAGTATACAGAGAGAGTGGAAAATCAGCTGCAAAATTACAGCTTTTTTAGCTGAGCCACCAAATTAAAGCTGAAAAAGCGTGAGCGGGAGGAAAAAAGTTTGGCGCGGGGCGTTCAGGGAACATGCGTCCGGGACTTGGACCGGAGGGACAACGGCGCATGGCGCGGAACGGCGCGAAACGTACGCCCCCGAAGGTGTAAGGGTGTCAGGCGTAAGGCGGCGTGTCTCTATGCTTCCCACCTCTGCCCTCAGACACCATGACCAGCAGGGCTCCGAAGGCCGTAACACTTTCTTAACAACATCGTAACAGGCCGCCAACATGCCCCTCGTACTTTTGCACCGCTGCAGAATCACCCGAGAGGAACGTTCCTCTCTTTAACCTATAACCAACAAACAAAATGGAATGGATGTATTTGGGAATGGTGACATTCCTGTTTCTGCTCGCCACGTTCGACCTGTGGGTGGGTGTGAGCAACGATGCCGTTAACTTTCTGAACTCGGCCATCGGGTCGCGTGCGGCCAAGTTCCGCACGCTGGTATGCATCGCCTCGGTGGGCGTATTCATGGGCTGTGCGTTGAGCAACGGCATGATGGACATCGCGCGGCACGGCATATTCAGTCCGCAGTATTTCTCTTTCCACGAGGTGATGCTCATCTATCTGGCCGTCATGGTCACTGACATTGTGCTGCTCGACGCGTTCAACTCTTTCGGCATGCCCACCTCGACCACGGTGTCGATGGTTTTTGAGCTGCTCGGTGCTTCGTTCGCCTTCGTCACCTTCAAGATGGCCGCCGACGGTCTGCCGCTCGGCATGGACGACTACCTGAACACGTCGAAGGCACTTGAGGTGATTCTGGGCATCTTCCTGAGTGTCCCCATCGCCTTTGTATTCGGTGCGCTGGTGCAGTACATTGCCCGCATCGTCTTCACTTTCCACATCAGCCGCAACCTGCGTTTCAAGGCCGGTATCTTCGGCGGTGTGGCTCTCACGGCGATACTCTACTTCATGCTCTTCAAGGGTCTGAAGGACCTGTCGTTCATGAGTGCCGATGTCAAGGCTTATATCCACGACCACATCGGCGTGCTGCTGTGCGCCACGTTCGTTGTCGCCGCGGTGTTGATGCAGGTGCTCCACGCGCTGCGCGTCAACGTGTTCCGCGTGGTTGTGCTGTGTGGCACGTTCGCACTGGCCACTGCGTTTGCGGGCAACGACCTGGTCAACTTCATCGGTGTGCCCTTGGCCGGCTTCTCGTCCTACTGCGACTTCTCGGCCAACGGTGTGGCAGCCGGCCCCGACGGCTACATGATGACTTCGCTGCTGGAGTCTGCCCGTACGCCCTTCGTGTTCCTCGTCGTTGCAGGTGGCGTGATGGTCTTCTCGCTGGCCACGTCGAAGAAGGCGCGCAAGGTGGTTGAGACCGAAGTGGGCCTGTCGCGCCGCAATGAGGGCGACGAGATGTTCGGCTCCTCACGCGTGGCCCGCAGCCTGGTGCGCTGGGCCGGTTCGGTGGCCGTTGTGGTACAGCGCTTCACGCCTGAGCGGGTAGTCCGCTTTATCGATTCGCGTTTCCAGGTGCCCCGTGAGGCTTACGACGACGCTGCGGCCTACGACATGCTCCGTGCTTCGGTCAACCTCGTCATGGCATCGCTGCTCATTGCGCTGGGCACGAGCCTCAAGCTGCCGCTTTCCACGACCTTCGTCACCTTCATGGTGGCCATGGGTTCATCGCTGGCCGACCGTGCATGGAGCCGTGAGAGTGCCGTGTTCCGCATCACGGGCGTGCTCACAGTGATCGGCGGTTGGTTCATCACCGCTGGCGTAGCCTTCACTGCCTGCTTCTTCGTGGCCACTGCCATGCACTTCGGCGGTGTCGTGGCCATCGTGCTGATCGTGATGGCCGGCATCTACAGCATCATCCACAGCCAGCGCCGTTTCGCCCGCAAGCAGCGTGAGGAACAGCAGGAGGGCGACGTGCTGTTTGCACAGATGCTGAACGCCACCAACCGCAATGACATCGTGCCGATGCTGAAGCGTCACATGAGCATGAGTGTGGCCGAGATTCTCGAACACTATGCCGACACGCTGCGGCAGGCCACCGAAGGTCTCCTGACCGAACAGCTGCGTCCGCTGCGCAAGTCGCTGCGCTTCCTCAACCTCCAGAAGCACGTGCTGAAGAACCTGCGCCGCCGCGAAACCATCTGTCTGCAACGGGCCGAACCGGCCGTGGCTGTCGTGCAGCTCAGCACGAGCTTCCACCGCACGCACAACGCGCTGCGACAGCTGCTCTACGGCCTGATGCGTATTGCCGAACCGGCCCGCGAGCATGTCGACAACAACTTCTGCCCCATCGAGCCGCTCTGTGGCGAACGCTTTGTCAAGCTGCGCGATGCGCTGGAGAACCTGTTGCGCGAAACGGCCGACAACCTGCGTCACGACCGCAGCGAGCAGCTCCTGGCACTGGCCATGCGCTGCAAGGAACTGCGCCGTGAGTGCCAGCAACAGGCCGAGACGCTCGCCGTCGACCTGCAGACGAAGGACATGAACCTTGGCGCTGCCACGCTGCTGCTCCACCTGGCCCAGGAAACGGAGCTTCTGGCAGCCGAGCTGCGCGAGCTGATCAGGGGAGAACTCTCGTTCAAGAACAATTCATCCATGCTTTAGACATGAACAACAGACCCAAACACGCAAGACGGTGCATCGTGGCGGCAGCCCTGTGTGCCATGGCCGGAACGGTGTCGGCCCAGACCCCCGAATGGCCCGAATGGATGCCGCGCGTAAGCGGCACAATCCGCGGCAAGTGGGAGTGGCAGCCCGAACGCGACGAGACACGCTTCGAGGTGCGTACGGCCCGTGTGGCGCTCGACGGCAAAATCACACCGACCGTGGAGTACAAGGCCGAAATCGACCTCTCCGACGAGGGCCAGATCAAGATGCTCGATGCCTATGCAGGGGTGCGCCCCCTGCGGGGCTGGGCCTTGCGCATCGGACAGATGCGTGTCCCCTTCAGCATCGACGCCCATCGCTCGCCCCACAAGCAGTTCTTTGCCAACCGTTCGTTCATTGCCAAGCAGGTGGGCAACGTGCGCGATGTCGGCCTCTATGGTGCTTACCGCTTCGATGCTATCCCGCTGACGCTTGAGGCGGGGGCCTTCAACGGCTCGGGACTGACCAACCAGAAGGACTACTGGACCCGCAGCCTGAACTTCTCGGCCAAGGCGCAGTACAAGCCTTGGCAGGGACTCACCCTGCAGGCATCGGTACAGAAGATTTCGCCGGAGGGCGGGGCCACCTACCTCTACGACGCCGGGCTCACGCTTCAGTGCGGCCGCTGGACGGTCGAGGGCGAATATCTGCGCAAGCACTACACCGACCCGGTCTTCAAGGACGTGAATGCCTGGGATGCCTTCGTGTGCTACGACCTGCCGTTGCGCCGCGCCTTCCGCAAGGTGTCGTTCCTGGCCCGCTACGACTGCATGGGCAACCACTCCGACGGTTCGCTGACCGAAACCGGTGCGCTGAAGCTGACCGATGCCGAGCGGCAGCGCGTGACGGGCGGAATCACCCTGAGCATGGCCAAGGAGATGAATGCCGACATCAGGCTGAACTACGAGAAATACTTCTACCGCGATGCCACGCTGGCCAAGCCTTCGGAACTCGACAAGGCTGTCGTGGAGCTGGTGGTACACTTCTGACCGCACTGCGGGCTCGTTGCGGGCCCGCTGTGTGACGCTGACGGGCTGCGTCCTTCTTCGAGACTACATCGGGGAGGGACGCAGCCCTCATTGCGTGTCTGGCATGTCGCCGTTGTAGCCTGATTTTCGCCGGACACGCAGGCGGCGGCTGGAAGGCCTGGCGGGGAAGGGACGGGGTGAATGGGCCGAGACCGGTAGGGGCGGCTCCTGCAAGGGCGGGAGGAGCGGTTGGGGGAGAGTTTGCCGGGCGGCGGGCGCAAAGGCAACGGGCATCTTCCATGACTGGAAGTGGTCTGAAAGGGGGAATGGGGAAGGGGTGGAAGTCGTGTTTTGCATAGTGCTGAAAAAATTATTTTGTTGGGCAAATGTGTGGATTGGCGGAGGGTGGGGCACAGCGGCTGTGGCAGCATCGTGGGCGTGGAGCTGAAGGCTGGTTGTAGGGCTGCGGTGTTTTTCTGTTTGCAAAGTTACCGCTTTGTTGTGAATCGCGCAAGGACCAGACGGATTTTTAACAATTTGCTTTTGGGAGCAGGAGGTGGCGGGGCATTGGGAGAGCAGGCTTCTAGCCTGCTGTTTTCGTCTAAGCAGGCTGGAAGCCTGCTCTCCCAGTCGTTAGCGCCTCATGGCGTCATGAAATGGTGTGGCAAGTCCGGCTTTAGGATTTTCTGGAGCAGGTTTCGGCGCACCGATGCCTGGACTTGTTCGCTCGCTCGGAAGGATGAAAACGGCAGCTGCGTTGAACTCGTTTTTTCGCTCTTCGCGCGTGTGGGCCCTCTTTTTTTCTAAAAGAAAAAAATCTTCTCCTGTTATATCGTATTCTTTATATATATATAGCGTCGTGTCATTTGTCGTGCGGTTTTCGTCCTTTTTGCGCGAATTTTCTTCGAGTTTACAAAGGGTTTTGAGAGGGTGGAATGGCTGTGGATAACTCCGTTTTTGAACAAACGAAGTCGTTGGTTCTCAGTCTTCTTTGTATTTTGGGCGCACGATAATTTTGTGTGGTCTGTGAGGCGGATTTCGGGGTGCTGTCGCGTCGTGCTATTTGTCGTGCGGAATTGGGGTCCGGTTTCCGGTTCCGGCAGTCCCTGCGGCTGTGCCTCCCATCAGGGCTTCAGCCGCAGTGTGAACAGAAATTCCAGTCCTCCCTGCTGGCGGTTGCGCACCGAGATGTCGCCCCCATGGAAGCGCACCGCATTGCGCACGATCGAGAGGCCGAGCCCCGTGCCGCCGCAGTCGCGCGTGCGTCCTTCCGACACGCGGTAGAAGCGTTCGAACAGGTGGGGCAGGTGTTCCTCGGGCACGCCGCGGCCTGTGTCGCTGAACGAGAAGTAGGCCATTTCGCTCGACACGTTGTAGCAGTGTATGCGCACCTCGGCCCCCTGGCCGGCGTAGCGCGCCGCGTTCTCGACGAGGTTGCGGAAGATGGCGTAGAGGAGCGAATAGTTACCCTCGATGACCAGCCCTTCGGGCAGTTGCAGGGACAGCGCCATGTGGGCCTCGTCGAGCGCCGTGTGGAGCTCGTCGCGCACCTCGCCGATGACCTGCTCGACGTCCACCTCCTCGCGGGCAATGAGCTGCGGGGCCTGGTCGGTCTTGGTGATGAGCGCCACGTCGCGGATGAGGTCGGTGAGGCGGACCGTCTGTGCCAGCGCCTGCTTCAGGAAGTGCTGTTTGCGCCCTTCGGGCACACCCGGGCAGTTCAGCACCGTTTCGAGATAGCCGCGAATGCTGCTTACGGGTGTGCGCAGCTCGTGGGTGATGTTGTTGCTCATTTGCTGTTTCAGCTCGCGCTGCTGCTGCTCGGCGGTGATGTCGGTGAGCGTGAGTTCGAAGCCGCCGTCGGCATAGATGAGCACCTGCACGCCGAAGGTCGTGCCGCCGGCTGCGAGCGAGTAGCGGAAGAGCGGAGCCTGTTCGGAGGGCTTGCGCGTGCCGCTGTTCAGTTGCAGGAACTCCACGGCGGGGGCCAGCGATTCGGACTGCCACAGGGCATTGGGGTTGGCCGTGGGCCGGTCGAGCACCACGTTGGCATACTGCATGAAGCGCGGGTTGGCATAGATGCACTCGCGCTCGGGGCTGAAGATGGCGATGCCCTGCCCGAAGTTGTGGAAGTGGCGCAGCAGTCGTTCGCGTTCGGTGTTGATGAGGCGGTTGGAGGCTTCGAGCTCGCGGTATTTGGTCATGATGCCGCGCCCGATGTCGCCCAGCTCAGAGTGGGGAAAGTCGATGTGGTCGTAGTCCACCAGTCCGCGGTCGGCCGAGCGCATGAAGCTCTTCAGCCCCGTCACGGCCTTGCCGAAGCGGTCGGAGATGTAGATGAGCAACACCAGCATCACGGGGAAGAGCATGATGATGAACCACAGGAACACGCGGTCGGCCTGCATGAAGCTGCGCACCGTGTCGTCGTAGGGCAGGGCCACGCGCACCACCTCGTTGCCGAAGGCTTTGGCAAAGTAGAAGTAAGGGCGGTGTTCGGTCGTCGACTCGCGCGTGTCGGAGCCTTCGCCCTTCATCAGTGCCTGCTGCACTTCGGGCCGTCCCAGGTGGTTGCCCATGGACTCGAGCGTGTGGCCGGAGGTCTCGTGGCGCACGGTGCCGTCGCGGCCGACAATGGTGAGGCGCACCTCGGGGGGCAGCAGGCGGTCGAGCGCGGGCAGCGAGTGGCTGAGGCTGTCGGCGGGCTGTCCCTGCCGGGCAGCCACCAGATTGGCGTAGCAACGCAGCCTCTCCTCCAGCAACAGACGGCGGTACTGCCGTTCGCGGTTGTACTGGAAGGCCACGACCAGCAGGGTGAATACGGCAAACAGGGCCGTGAAGTTGATGAGCAGTTTTGACTTGTAGGACATAGCGGTATCGTTTGGGGGCGAGGCCCTCTCTTTCAACAGACCCGGGATTCAGGCCTCTCAGGCCTGCGGGTCAAAGCAGTAGCCGTAGCCCTGCCGGTTGGTGAGGCAGGAGCCGGCCTCGCCGAGCTTGCGGCGGATGCGGGCAATGTGGACGTCGACGGTACGGTCGAGCACGAAGCTCTCTCCGTGCCACACGTGGGCCAGGATCTCGTCGCGCGAGAAAACCCGTCCCGGGTGTTGCACGAGCAGACACAGTATGCCGAATTCCTTGGGCGAGAGCTTGAGCTGCTGCCCTTCGGCCTCGACGAGCTTGCGCGTCATGTCGATGGTGAGCGGTCCGGCCTGCAGGCGGCTCTCGGTCGGTTGGGCAGGACTGCGGCGCAGCACCGCCTTGACGCGTGCCAGCACCTCGTGGAGCGAGAAAGGCTTCGAGATGTAGTCGTCTCCGCCCGACGAGAATCCCACCAGCAGGTCCTTCTCGGTGTCGCGCGCCGTGAGGAAGATGATGGGTGTCTGGCTGTGGAGTTCCTTGCGCAGCTTTTCGGCCATCGCGAAGCCCGACATGCCGGCCATCATCACGTCGAGCAGAATCAGGGCGTGCTGCGGGGTGAGCAGTTCCAGAGCCTGTTCGGCACTTTCGGCTGTGTCAACGGCATAGCCGGCGTTTTCGAGGTTGCATTGCAGAATTTCGCGCAGGTCGGGCTCGTCGTCGACCACTAAAATCTTGGTTGCCATAGGGTGGGGTGTTAGAATGGGGTGGGTCGGAAAGGCCACAGGCGGGGCGGACCAGTGCCCCGGAACGGTGGCTTTTGCGGTGCAATGTTAAGACAATTTGCCGGGCTTTCGCAGGGCGGGCGTATTAAATTTATGTGAAGAGTGCTTCGCTGTGCGGAAAAAGGCGTACTTTTGCTACTCAATTCTATACAACCACACCATGATTGCCCAGCCAGACGAGATAAACGACTTTGTCGATGAGCTGTACGCCTTTGTGCGCGCGGCCCTGACCGAAGGCGGAGAGCCTGCCGACTACCACAAGGGAGCGGTGCGGGTGGTCGATGCACGCCTTAGGCTCTTTGTCTTGCTCGACAATCACGGCACCGACGAGCAGCTGGGCATCGTGGCCCTGCGGGAGCTGTGTCGCATTGACGAGCTGACCCTCGCGATGGTGCCCGACCGCATGAAGATGGCGGCACTGGCCCGTGACTGGCTGGGGCCCATCTGAGCTTCCCCTCCTCTTTTTCCCCCTTCATGATGAACGAACAAGCCGAACCCCAGGCGGTCTTCCGCCACAGCCTGCCCGTGCAGATCCGCTTCAACGACGTGGACCGCTACGGCCATGTGAACAACAATGCCTACTTTGCCTACTACGACCTGGGCAAGGAGGAGTACCTGCGGCAGGTGCTCAAGGTGGACTACCGCGCCGCCGAGGTCGTGCCCGTAATCGCCAACATCAACGCCGACTTCATACTGCCCATTTTCTATGGCGACGAAATCGTGGTCGAAACCCGCGTGTCGCACTTGGGCCACAAGAGTTTCACCCTGCAGCAGCGCGCCGTCAACCGGCTCACGCAGCAGGTCGTCTGCCAGTGTAGCACGGTGATGGTGTGCTTCAACCTCAAGACCCAGCAGTCGGCCGAAGTGCCCGAGCAGTATCGCCACGCCGTCGAAGCCTTCGAGGCAGGCGGCGAGGGCTGACGGGCCGCAGGGCTCCAGTGGACCAACCTTCAGCATACAAACATCTAATATATCATTACTTCCTATGCCTATCAGTTTTCTCACGAAACGGCTCGCCGACCACCTCGGTCGCTTGGTGGACCTCATGAGTCCAGACCGCCTGTTCGTGCTGGTCGACGAAAACACCCATCGGCTCTGCCTGTCCCGCCTGACCGAAGGCGGCACGCGGCTGGCCGAAGCCCATGTAATCACTATCGGAGCCACTGACAGCCACAAGACGCTGGAGAGCCTGGCCCACGTGTGGAAGAGCCTGTCGGAAAACGGAGCCACGCGCCATTCGCTCCTCATCAACCTGGGCGGGGGCATGGTGACCGACCTGGGCGGGTTTGCCGCAGCCACCTTCAAGCGCGGCATCAGGTTTGTGAATGTTCCCACCACGCTGCTGTCGATGGTCGACGCCGCAGTGGGCGGCAAGACAGGCATCAACTTCAACGGACTGAAAAACGAAGTGGGCTGTTTCCGCGAGAGCGAGGCCGTGGTGGTCGACATCAACTTCCTGCTTACCCTCGACCAGCAGAACCTGCGTTCGGGCTATGCCGAAATGCTGAAGCACGCGCTGCTCGAGTCAGATCGGATGTGGGCCGAACACCTGCGCTTCGACCTGGACAATCCCGACTACGCTGCACTGCTCTCCATGGTGGAGCAGAGCGTGGGCACCAAGCAGCGCATTGTGGATGCAGACCCCCACGAGAAGGGGTTGCGCAAGGCCCTGAACCTCGGACACACCGTGGGCCACGCCTTCGAGAGTCTGGCCCTCGAAAAGGGTCAGCCCGTGTTGCACGGCTATGCCGTGGCCTGGGGACTGCTGTGTGAGTTGTACCTGAGTGCGAAGCACACGGGCTTCAGCACGCAGCAGATGCAGCAGACGGCGGCCTTCATACGCCGGAACTATGGCGCGTTTGCCTTCGGATGCCAGGACTATGAGACCCTCTATGCCTTCATGCAGCACGACAAGAAGAACCAGGGAGGCGAAATCAACTTCACGCTGCTGGGTGGCATAGGCGACATCAGGCTGGACTGCCACCTCACGAAGGAGGACGTGTTCGACAGCCTGGACTTCCTGCGCGAAGGGGCGTGAGGCATGGTGGGGCTGTGAGGGGTAAGGTTATCCTTTAGGTTATGAGGTTATGAGGGGTAAGGTTATGAGGTTATAAAGTTACTATTGACAAGCGTTCGAGGAGCGGGCTGAAGGGCCAACGAGCGCATAGCCCTGGATAGGTTGACCGCTATTGGTCAACAAGCGTTCAAGGCGCGCCCCAAAGGGGCAACGAGCGCATAGCCCTGGATAGGTTACCACTATTGGTCAACAAGCGTTCAAGGAGCGGGCTGAAGGCCCAATGAGCGCATAGCCCAGGGCATCGCCCTGGGTAGGTTGACCACCGCAGATGCGCCCTGCAAGGGCAAAAGCGTTTGTTGGTAACGCTTGTCTCCTTACGCTTTTGCCCCTCCGGGGCGTACTTTATCGCTTCATACCCACCCAGGGCGATGCCCTTGGCTACGTGCTCGTTGCCCCTCCGGGGCGTGCCTTGAACGCTTGAAGACAAACGAGCACTTGGGACTGATGCTTTTGCCCCTGCTTCATCGCCTTTTCCGACCCATGTGGCCAACAATCGTTCGAGGAGCGGGCTGAAGGCCCAACGAGCGTATAGCCCAGGGCATCGCCCTGGGTAGGTTGGCCGCCGCAAATGCGCCCTGCAAGGGCAAAAGCGTTTGTTGATAACGCTTGTCGTCTAATGCTTTTGCCCTTTGCACACTTCATCGCCTCATTCTACTCAGGGGGCGTACTCTGGGCTACGCGCTCGTTGCCCCTTCCAGCCTTGAACGCTTGTCAATAGTAACTTTATAACCTCATAACCTTACCTCTCATAACCTCCTAATCTCATAACCTCCCCAACTCTTCAACTCTTAACATTCTCCCTCCCCCTAACCCATGTACAAATCCCTGTTGGAACATACGCTGTCGCTGTTAGTCGTGTTCTTGCTGCTCTGTTCGGCCGCCGTGTGGACAGGCCGCCTGCTCGGCCACGACATAGGCCCTGCGGAAACCGCCGACACCGCGAAGCAGGCCGCCTTTGCAGCCCCCGACGCCGAACAGCTGGCACGGCTGACGCTCGACGGCGGGACCGTGCGCCTGCAGCCGCGCGACTCCGCTTCGTGGACGGTGAGCGACGCTGACGGCAGCGAACTCGGCGTGGTGCTCAGCAGTGCGCCCTATGCTCAGAAAATCGAAGGCTTTGCAGGGCCGACCCCCCTGTTCGTCTATGTAGACCAGACGGGCAGGGTGGTGCAGACGGCCGCAGCCGACAACAACGAGTCCCCCGACTTCTTCGAGTCGGCCTGGAACGGTACGGCTCCGCACTGGCAGGGCCTGACCGCAGCCGAGGCCGCAGCCCTGAAGGTAGATGCCGTGAGCGGAGCTACCTATTCGAGCACGGCCATCGTGCGCAATGTGCAGCAGACGCTCGCCGCCTATGCCGAAGCCGAAGGCCGTCGCACCGATGCTCCGGCCGTGGGCTGGCTGCGGACGGCGGCGGTGGCCGTGGTGTTGCTGCTCGGTGTGCTGGCCGCCTGGGCTGGCCGTGGCCGCAAGGGCGTGCGGGTGGTCGTGCTGCTGCTCAATGTGGGCGTCACGGGATTCTGGTGCGGCCAGTTCCTTTCACTCTCGCTGCTGCGCGGCTGGGTGGCCAACGGGCTTGACCCGCTGCTCTACCTGCCCGGCCTGCTCATGCTGGGCGTGGCCCTGCTCATGCCCTGGTTGGGCCGCAAGCGGCACTACTGCAACTGGATGTGCCCCTTCGGCAGCCTGCAGGAGCTGGCAGCCCGCTTGCCGCTGCTGCCCAAGGTGCCCTGCGGGCCGCGCGTGTTCAGGTGGATGCGCCGTGTGCGCATGGGTGTGCTGGCCGTGCTGCTGCTGGGCCTGTGGACGGGCGTGGGAGCCTTCGTGCTCGACTACGAGCCCTTCACGGCCTTCATGCTGGCTTCAGCCTCGCCCGTGGTGCTCGTGCTGGCCGGGACTTTTGTGGTGGCCAGCCTGTTCGTGCCCAACCTGTGGTGCAGATGTTGTTGCCCCGTCGGAGCCCTGCTCGACCTTTCAGAAGACGACAAGCCCGCCCAGGACGGGCCTGCCGGTCAGGTGTCGTGATGCAGGTTTCGGGTTGCAGGTTTCGTGATGCAGATGTCCGGGAGCCAGCCCCTGATTGCCGCTGGCTGCCCGGCCTGAAGTAAGGAATATCAATTCAAAAAAACGTTTTCCATGAACAAGTACAAAATCGTTTCGCTCGTGTTGGCCTTTGCCTTGCTGGCCACGCTGGTGCGCTTGGTCTATGTAAGCCAGAGCGAAGGGCAGCCCGCCGCTGCCGAAAGCAAGGCATCGGTCGTGTTCCAGAACATCCTGAACCGCAAGAGCGTGCGCGCCTATACCGACCGCAAGATCACGCGCGAACAGCTCGACACCCTCCTGCGCGCCGCCATGGCCGCACCCACGGGCCGCGACATGAGGCCCTGGAAGTTTGTGGTCGTCGACGATACGGCGGCCCTGTCGGCGTTGGCCGGCCAGCTCCCCTATGCCAAGATGCTGCCGCAGGCTGCGGCCGCTGTGGTGGTGTGTGGAGACCTGAGCGTGACCGACGACCAAGGCAAGCCCTCGACCAACTGGACCTTCGACTGCTCGGCAGCCACCGAGAATCTGCTGCTGGTGGCCGAGGCCATGGGACTGGGAGCCGTGTGGACCGGCGTGTACCCCTACGACGAGCGCGTGCAGGCCGTGAGCCAGGCCCTGGGCCTGCCCGAGCACATCGTGCCGCTCAACCTCATACCCATCGGCTATCCTGAGGGCAATCCCACCCCGAAGGACAAGTACAACTCCGACAACATCCACTTCAACGTCTGGTGATGCTCCAGTCAGGAGCTTGCCGGCCTGGGCGTCAGGAGGCGCAGCTCCCAAGAAGATGAGGCGGGCTTGCCGGCAGGTGATGCTTGTCATTCACACTTCGCAGGCAGTCGGCACAGGCCGACAAGCGTTCAAGGCACGGACCACAGCCCTCCGGGACGTGCCTTGAACGCTCCACCGTCAGTCAGATGCAGGCATCGCCCTGCTCCCACCGGTGCGGTCTTGGTGTCCTTCACCTCCCCCCCTATCACGTGAAAAACCTTTTCCCCTTCCTTTTCTGATACCATGAAGAACATTGCTCTCATTGGCGTGCTGGCCTCCATCGTGGCCGCCATCTGTTATGGTTTCATCCCTTTTTTCACCCTGCCCCTCAAGCAGGGCGATGAAGCCAACCTCATGTCAGACCCCTCCATCCTGTTCTACCGTTTCGGTTTCGCCGCCTTGGTCGTGGGCCTCGTCATGCTGTTGCTCCGCCGGAGCTTCAGGGTCACGCGCGGCGAACTGGTGACACTCATCTACCTCTCGTTCATCTCCGACGGTTCGGCCCTCTTCCTCATTGAAGGCTACAACTACATGTCGAGCGGTGTGGCCACCACGCTTCACTTCATGTACCCCGTGGTGACGGCCGTGGTGATGATGACCTTCTACCACGAGGCCCGCCGCCTCAGCACGGTGCTCGCCATCGTCATGGCCGTGGCAGGCGTGGGCATCCTGTCGTGGGACCCCACCGGCCAGACCAGCTTGCGCGGCGTGGTGATTGTGCTCATTTCGGCAGTGTGCTACGCCCTCTACCTCATCCGCGTGAACCGCTCGCGCGCGGCCCACATGGAAAGCCTCAAACTCGTGTTCTACATCATGTTCATCGGTGCCTTCATCTTTCTGGCTGAGGCCCTGCGCCAGAACACCTTCCAGCCCATAGCCAACGCCCTGCAGCTCGGCAACCTCGCGGCACTCGCGCTGATATGCACCATCGTGACCAACGTGTGTCTCGTGGTGTCGGTGAAGCGCATAGGCAGCACCATGACCGCCGTAATCGGTGCGCTCGAGCCCCTGACGGCAGTGGTGATCGGAGGCCTGGTGTTTGACGAAGCCTTCACCTGGCAGGTCCTGACGGGCATCGCGCTCATCATCCCCGCCGTGGTCATCATCATCTGGACACGCCGCCGTTGACAAGCCCGCCAAGCATTTTGGCCGCTTATGGCGAAAAAAGTGGCGCTTCGCAGCCTTTAACTCCGTCAGGCCTTGGAGGGATTGCACATATTGCCTACTTTTGCGCACGAAAATTTGAATCACAAACCAAGACAAGAATGACTCACAACTTACTGAAAGGCAAGCGCGGCATCATATTCGGCGCGCTCAATGAAGATTCGATTGCGTGGAAGGTGGCCCTGAAGGCCGCCGAAGAAGGTGCACAGCTCACGCTGAGCAACACCCCCATGGCCCTGCGCATGGGTACGCTCGACAAGCTCGCCGAGCAGATTGGCGCAACGGTCATTGCCGCCGATGCTACCAGTGTAGAAGACCTGCAGAAGGTGTTTGAAGAGTCGATGCAGGTGTTGGGCGGCAAAATCGACTTCGTGCTCCACTCCATCGGCATGAGCCCCAATGTGCGTAAGCACCGTACCTACGACGACCTGGACTATGGCTACCTGCAGAAGACGCTCGACATTTCGGCCATCTCCTTCCACAAGATGCTTCAGGTGGCCAAGAAGATGGATGCCATCGCCGAGTACGGTTCGGTGGTAGCCCTGACCTATGTGGCTTCGCAGCGCACCTTCTTCGGCTACAACGACATGGCCGATGCCAAGAGTATGCTTGAAAGCATCGCCCGCTCGTTCGGCTACATCTATGGCCGCGAAAAACACGTGCGCGTCAACACCATTTCGCAGAGCCCCACGGCCACCACGGCAGGAAAGGGCATCAAGGAC
Source organism: uncultured bacterium (assembly GCA_945869305.1). Classification (GTDB taxonomy): domain Bacteria; phylum Bacteroidota; class Bacteroidia; order Bacteroidales; family Bacteroidaceae; genus Alloprevotella. Next base: position 1,019 of record CAMBOH010000035.1, on the reverse strand, counting down.
ATCGACAACATGATGGACTTCTCCGACAAGATGTCGCCCCTGGGCAACGCCAACGCCGAAGAGTGCGCCAACTACTGCGTCATGATGTTCTCCGACTTCACCCGCAAGGTCACCATGCAGAACCTCTTCCACGACGGCGGCTTCTCAAGCATGGGTATGAGCCTGCGCGCCATGAACCAGTATGCCAAGGACCTCAAGCCCTACGAGGACGAGAACGGCAAGATTATCTATGGCTAATTAAAGTTGAGAGTTTAAAGTTTAAAGCTTATAAGTATGCTCACTGAGCGGGTGACCGCTATGCTTCATAGTGACCGTATAAGGCTTAAAGTTGAAAGTTTAAAGCTTAAGGCTTAAAGTTGAAAGTTTATAAGTATGCTCACTGAGCGGGTGACCATTAGGCTACATGGTGACCGTATAAGCTTTAAACTATCAACTCTCAACTCTCAGCAATAGGCTTTCAACTATCAACTATTAGCAATAGGCTTTCAACTCTTAACTCTCAGCAATCATCTTGCCGAAGACAAAGGAGTTTGCAGCGATGCAGGCCGGACAGCGTGACGCACCGTCCGGGCAGCATCCCCGCAAACTCCTTTGTCTTTTTTCCTCCAGCAGAACGTTTTCAGGCAGAACAGAGCGTGTGTGAAAAGACTCGGAAGTACCGCCCGGCCGGGTGCAGGATGCGCCACTGCGCGCCAAATCCCAAAACCGGAACGTGTCAAACTCCCAAACGCAGGGCCTGAATACAAAAAATGACAACTTTGCTTTGCAACACAAAGATAAAAGCCTAATTTTGTCGCACTTTGCTGCGGCCGGCCCTCGGCCTGAGACGCAGTTGGGAGACGAGAGTCTGAGAAGTAAAGTTGAGAGCTTAAAGCTTAAAGTAAAGTTGAGAGCTTAAAGCTTAATGCTTATATGTACTCACGTTTCGCAAGTTGAATCAGAGAATAGGTGCAAGCGTTCAAGGTACGCCCCGAAGGGGCAACGAGCACATAGCCCAGGGCATCGCCCTGGGTATGATG
>CAMBOH010000034.1 GCA_945869305.1 uncultured bacterium | reverse complement strand
GAAGGAAAACGAAAGTAGGTCAGAAAACTTACTCCGTTTTCCGACCTACCCGATTGGGCGGATGGACCGGAACAGGGGAGGCCTCCCCTACAGCCCATGGCCAGTAGGTAACAGCCAGCCTATAACATGCGCTCCCAAGTCTGTTTTCGGGAACAGGCTTGGGAGCGTACGGGAGAGCGGTCAGCCATTATGCTGGTTCGCAGAGGTGCGGGGGCGTTACCATTCCAGGACGGTGGCACCCAGTTCCGGCACCTCTACATAGACGGGCATGTCAGGCTTCAGGTCAATGGTGCCGGGCTTTCCTGTCAGCAGGGAGCGGCAGGAGAACAGACCGCGGCGCAGCTTGAGGGAGTCGAAGGCATGTTGCGGAATGCACACACCGACATGTACGGGTGTGTGGTCGAAGTTGGCCACAACCAGCAGGGTCTTTCCGCCCGGGTCTTTTCTCATGAAGGCATATTGCTTGTCGCAGTTATAGCCGTGAGCGCGCGTGTAGTTGGCATATTGCAGGTCGTAGAACAGGCCGTCGGTAATCGCCCTGTTGTTGCGACACAGCAGCATCACCTGCTTGTAATAGTTGTAAAGTTCCTTTTCGCTTTTGGTGAAGCCCGTTTCGGGTGTCTTGGCCGACAGCTTGCGCAGGGTGGCCACCGACCAGTAGTCGAATATGGTGGTCCGTCCGTCGCTGCCGCTGAAGCCTTCGGCATCCATGGCCGGTTCTCCCAGTTCCTGTCCGGCATAGACCATAAACGGATTGGTGCCCATCATGGAGCTGACTACCAAGGCGGGCAGGGCCTTGCGGGCATCTCCTGCAAAGTAGGCCGAAGCGATGCGCTGCTCGTCGTGGTTCTCCAGGAAGTTCAGCATGTGGGGGCGGATGTCGTCGATGGCCTGCCAGCATCCGGTGATGCAGCTGGCCGAAGCCATGCCGGTCATGACGCAGCGCAACGTGTCGTAGAGGCCGACCTTGTCGTAGAGGTAGTCGAAGCCGCTGGCAATGTAGTGGCGGTATTCGGCCGGGTTGTATACTTCGGCTATGAAAATCACGTCGGGATGTTTCGCTTTCACCTTGGCGGTGGCGTATGCCCAGAACTCGGCAGGCACCATTTCGGCCATATCACAGCGGAAGGCGTCGACACCTTTCTTGGCCCAGAACAGGAGGATCTCGGTCATCTTCTTCCAGGTGGATGGAATGGGAGAGAAGTGCTGGGAGCGTCCGTTCATGTAGTCCACACCATAGTTCAGCTTCACCGTCTCATACCAGTCATTGCGCGAAGGCCATGCGTCGAAATGGTCATTGCCAGTGGCCTTGGCAGGCATTTCCCTGTAGGGGATTTCAGAGCGGTGCTCGTGGTCGAAGGTGGTGTGCAGTTCCTGCCCAATGATATAGTAGAAGTTGTTTTTGGGCGAAAAGGCCAGTTCGGTATTGTCGGATTCTCCCAGGTCATGCACATTTTTGGGGCGTGCATCACTGTAGTACTGGCGTGCCACGTGGTTGGGCACGAAGTCGATGACCATTTTCAGTCCCGCCTTGTGCGTGCGCTTCAGCAGTCTCTCAAATTCAGCCATGCGGTTGGGGACATCGGTAGCCAGGTCGGGGTCAATGTCGTAATAGTCCTTGATGGCGTAGGGAGAGCCGGCCCGGCCCTTTACGACAGCCGGGTGGTCGGGCCTGATGCCGTAAGCCTCATAGTTGGTTTGTGTGGCGTGTTCCAGCAGCCCTGTAAACCAAACGTGCGTAAAGCCGAAGTCGGCAATGCGTTTGAGCTGGGCGCTGGTGAAGTCTTTCAGTTTGGCGCAGCCGTTCTGTTCGATGGTTCCGGCAGGTATGTTGGCCGTGTTGTGGTTCGTATAGAGCCGGGTGAATATCTGGTAAATAAGTGGTTTCATGCGCAATAGCTGTTCGGGTATTGTTTTGATTACGGATTTATCTGACAGTGCTGAAGCGGAGCAACGGAGTTGCTTTTGCTGAATCAGTAGAACCAGATAAATCCGTAATTGTCAGGCGCTCCATCCGTGCACGTCACTGCAAGCGGTAGAGTCCTTCTTGTGTTCCAGACGGGGGAAGTCAGTCGTTCACACCGTGGGCGTGAACATCGCCGTTACCCTTGCAGATTTTGGCAATCATGCCCTGCAGGGTCTTGCCGGGACCACATTCCGTGAAGTCGTTGGCACCGGCAGCAACCATGTTCTCCACCTCCTTGGTCCAGCGCACCGAAGCCGTGAGCTGTGCGATGAGGTTGGCCTTGATTTCTTCGGGGTCGGTGTGTGCTTCGCCGTCTACGTTCTGGTAAACGGGGCAGATGGGCTTGTGGAACTCGGTGGTGGCGATGGCTGCTTCCAGTTCGTCCTTTGCAGGCTGCATCAGCGGTGAGTGGAAGGCACCTCCGACGGGCAGCATGAGTGCGCGCTTGGCACCAGCCTCCTTCAGCTTCTGGCAGGCCGCTTCGACAGCCTCCATTTCGCCCGAAATGACCAGCTGTCCCGGGCAGTTGTAGTTGGCGGGAACTACCACCTTGCCGGTTTCCTGACGTACGGCAGCGCAAACCTCTTCGACCTTTTCGTCGGCCAGGGCAATGATGGCAGCCATGGTGCCGGGTTGTGCTTCGCAGGCCTTCTGCATGGCTTTGGCACGGGCGGCCACCAGCTTCAGACCGTCCTCAAAGCTCAGACAGCGGGCTGCGGTCAGGGCCGACAGTTCGCCGAGCGAGTGGCCTGCCACCATGTCGGGCTGAAAGTCCGAACCCAGACACAAGGCACTCACCACACTGTGGAGGAACATGGCGGGCTGCGTCACTTTGGTCTGCTTCAGTTCCTCGTCGGTGCCGCTGAACATGATGTCGGTTATTCTGAAGCCCAGTATGTCGTTGGCTTTTTCAAAGAACTGCTTGGCTATCGGGTGCTTTTCGTACAGGTCCTTGCCCATACCTACGAATTGTGCTCCCTGTCCGGGAAATACGAATGCTTTCATTGTTATAGGTCTGTTTGAGATATATATTCTTGAAAATGCGTGGCAACCCCTTTCGCTGCACGGAGCGGTCTTGTGGGCTGTTTGCTTGCAAAGGTACAAAAAAGCACCGAAGCTGCGGGCTTTGACTGTCACTTTTCGGTCAAACAGTCCACAATAGACGACTCAAGGTAGCAAATACATTGCTCCATGCCCTTTTCCGGCATAGAAATCCGCTCCCCGTCGGAGTGCCTGTGCCACAAACGCCTTGGCCCGTTCCACCGCCTGAGGCAAGGTGGCTCCCTGCGCCATGCAGGCGGCAATGGCCGACGAGAGCACGCAGCCCGTGCCGTGCGAGTTGGCGGTTTCGATGCGTCTGCCCCTATATATATATAAGGAGTGGTCGGCATACAGTACGTCGTCGGGTTCGCCTTCTGTGTGTCCCCCCTTGACCAGTACGCCCCTTACCGACAGGTGCTCCGACAGCCATTCGGCCAGTTCCTCGGGAGTGCCGTCCTGCTTCGAAGCCAGCGACAGCGCTTCGGGCAAGTTCGGGGTAATCAGCGTACACAGCGGCATCAGCAGCTCGCGGACTGCCTGCCGTGCCTCGGGAGGGGTCAGCGGCAGGCCCGATGTCGACAGCATGATGGGGTCGAGCACGGTGAACGGCGGGCTGTACTGCCCGATGGCCTTGGCCACAGCCTGCACCGTGGCCGCATCGGGGAGCATCCCGATTTTGACTGCCTGTGGCATCAGGTCCTCCATCACTGCTGCCAGCTGTTCATACACGAGGTCGGCACCGACAGCCACACTCCGTTTCACCCCCTGGCTGTTCTGTACAGTGAGGGCCGTGGGCACGGCCTGCCCATAGCATCCCAGTAGCGTAAAGGTCTTCAGGTCGGCCTGCAGACCGGCACCGCCCGAAGGGTCGGAACCGGCTATGCTGAGGCAGGCGGCATACTTCTTCAAGGGTCGTTTCATGCGGCAAATTTAAGAAAAAGCCTCCATCGCGTCCTCTCCCAGACGGTACAATGTGACTGCCACATTCCCCTGCGCTCCTCAGTCCGGGCCGCAGGTCCTGGCTGGAAAACTGCAAGTGAGGAAGCTGGCCTTTCGGCCCGCACAAATGCAGTTTTCAACTTTTAAGTCAGGCGAAACGCTTAGAAATGAAAGATTTGTACTAAATTTGCCGCCGCTATTTGGCGTGGGCGTACTGTCGCATAGGGCCAAGTGGTCATAACGAGCACGAAAATAACTCCTTACAACGTAAAGAACAATGAATATTCAATTCAACAAAGTCGGCAACGTGAGCGGTGAGCTTACCGTCCAGATGGAACTGGCCGACTACGAGGCAAAAGTAAAAAAGTCACTGAAGGAACTCAGCCAGAAGGTCCAGATGCCGGGTTTCCGTCCCGGAAAGGTGCCCATGAGCCTGGTGAAGAAAATGTATGCCACTCAGGTCAAGGCCGAGGAAGTGAACAAACTGTTGCAGGATAGCCTGTTCAATTATATCAAGGACAACAAGGTCAACATGTTGGGCGAACCCATGGGCAGCGAGAAGCAGGTTCCCCAGGACATCGAAAAGCAGGACGACTTTACCTTCGTCTTCGACATCGCCCTGGCTCCTGAATTCAATGTGGAGCTGGGTAGCGACGACACGGTCGACTACTACGATATCGAAGTGTCTGACGAAATGATTACCAAGCAGCTCGATGCGCTGCGCCAGCAGGGCGGTCACCCCGAAGAGGCCGACACCTATGCCGACCGCGACATCCTGCGCGGTGTGCTGGCCCAGCTGGGTGAGGACGACAAGCCTCTTGAAGGTGGCGTTGTCGTAGAGAACGCTTCGCTCATGCCCACCTATTTCAAGAACGACGACCAGAAGAAGCTCTTCGAGAATGCCCAGAAGAACCAGGTGATCGTGTTCAACCTCCATGCAGCCTACGAGGGCAATGCCACCGAGATTGCTTCGCTGCTCAAGGTCGACAAGGAGAAGGTGGAAGAATATACCGGCAACTTCAGCTTCGAGGTACACGAAATCAGCCGTTTCGTTCCCGCCGCTCTGGATGAGGACTTCTTCGACAAGGTGTTTGGCGAAGGCGTGGTCCACAACGAAGAGGAGGCACGTGCCAAGGTCAAGGAGAACATCCAGTCCCTGCAGGTGAACGACAGCGACTACAAGTTCCTGCTCGACCTGCGCGCCTATGCTGAGAACAAGGTGGGCGAACTCGAATTCCCCACGGAGTTGCTCAAGAAGATCATGAAGGCCAACAACACCGACAAGGGTGAGTCGTACGTTGAAGACAATTTCGACAAGAGCATTGTCGAGCTGAAGTGGCACCTCATCCGCGAGAAGCTCGTTGAGGCCCAGAACATCAAGGTCGAGGACAAGGACATCAAGGCCGCTGCCATCCAGGCCACGCGCTACCAGTTTGCCCAGTATGGCTTGAACAACATCCCCGACGAGTACCTCGAAAACTACGCACAGGAAATGCTCAAGAAGCGCGAACAGGTTTCGGCACTGGTGGAACGCTGCATCGACCAGAAGCTCACCGCTGCCTACAAGCAGCTGGTCAACCTGAACCACAAGAGCATTTCGGCCGAGGACTTCAGCAAGATGTTCTAAAGGTTCTCCAATAACCCGACGGGGGTTATAAGGTTGTTGTCGGGGTTATGAGGTGAGAAAGGTTAAGGTCGTCAGCAGAAAGATGCGACGCTGGGCACCGTAGTCAGATGGTTGCCAGGCGGTTTCTGGTCATTGTGCCAGTCTTGCAGTCTGCGGCATGCAACCCTTGACCTCAGCTTCATAACCCCGACGACAACCTTAAACTTTATCATTCTGTTCCCTCTATTCACTACACAAACGTTATGCAACCCACAGATTTCCACAAGTTTGCCGTGGCCAACGCAGGCATCAGCTCCATGGTGCTCGACGACGTTATCAAGAGCCAGAACCAGTATCTCAATCCCTATATTCTCGAAGAGCGCCAGCTCAATGTGACCCAGATGGACGTGTTCTCCCGTCTGATGATGGACCGCATCATCTTCCTCGGCACGGCCATCGACGATTACACGGCCAACACCCTGCAGGCCCAGCTGCTCTATCTCGACTCCACCGACCCGGGCAAGGACATCTCCATCTACATCAATTCGCCCGGCGGTTCGGTTTATGCCGGTTTGGGCATTTACGACACCATGCAGTTCATACAGAGCGATGTGGCCACCATCTGTACGGGCATGGCGGCTTCGATGGCAGCCGTACTGCTTGTGGCAGGAGCTGAAGGCAAGCGTTCGGCACTTCCCCACAGCCGTGTCATGATACACCAGCCCATGGGCGGCGCACAGGGACAGGCCTCGGACATCGAAATCACTGCACGCGAGATCCAGAAGCTCAAGCGCGAACTCTACACCATCATCGCCGAACACTCACACACCGATTTCGACAAGGTGTGGGCCGATTCTGACCGCGACTACTGGATGACGGCCCAGGAAGCCAAGGAATATGGCATGATCGACAAGATCTTCGAGCCCAAACACACTGACAACCAATAAGCAGCGCACACACTTATGGCAACAAGAAAGAAATGCTGCATGTGCGGTCGTACCGAAGCCGAGGCCGGGCCGCTCCTGGAAGGCCAGAACGGCTACATCTGTTTCGATTGCGTCATGCGTGCCCACGAAATCATCTCCACCTATTTGCAGGACCAGAAGGGTGGGGATGAGGCAGGCGACTTGACCATCGATATGGACAAGGTGCCCAAGCCCACGGAAATCAAGGACTACCTCGACCAGTACATCATCGGGCAGGAAGCAGCCAAACGGTGTCTCTGTGTAGCTGTCTACAACCACTACAAGCGCTTGGCCCGGCAGGCCGAGACACAAGCCGACGACAGTGTGGAGATTGAGAAGTCAAACATCATCATGGTCGGCACGACTGGTACTGGCAAGACGCTCCTGGCACGCACCATCGCCCGCCTGCTGAATGTGCCTTTCACCATCGTCGATGCCACGGTCTTCACCGAGGCGGGCTATGTGGGCGAAGACGTCGAGAGCATCCTCTCCCGCCTGTTACAGGTGGCCGACTACAACGTGGAACGTGCCGAAAGGGGCATTGTCTTCATCGACGAAATCGACAAGATTGCCCGCAAGTCCGACAATCCGTCCATCACCCGCGACGTGAGCGGCGAAGGCGTGCAGCAGAGCCTGCTCAAGCTGCTTGAGGGTTCGATAGTCAATGTGCCGCCCAAGGGAGGCCGCAAACATCCCGACCAGGACTACACCCGGGTCGACACACGCAACATCCTCTTTATCTGTGGCGGTGCTTTCGACGGCATAGAGAAGAAGATTGCCCAGCGGCTCAATGCCCACACCGTGGGTTACAACTCTGTGCAGAATGCCAAACGCATCGACCCGCAGAACCTCATGCAGTACATCGAGCCTACCGACCTCAAGTCCTTCGGCCTGATTCCCGAAATCATCGGACGCCTGCCCGTACTGACCCACCTCAATCCACTCGACCGTGCAGCCTTGCAGCGCATACTCGTCGAGCCCAAGAACTCCATCGTGCGGCAGTACGTCAAGCTGTTTGAGATGGACGGCGTGAAGCTCACCTTCGAGCCAGAGGCACTTGACTACATTGTTGACAAGGCTGTAGAGTTCAAGTTGGGTGCCCGCGGATTGCGTTCGATCGTAGAGACCGTCATGATGGATGCGATGTTTGAGGCTCCCTCATCCGGCAAGAAGACCTTCAAGGTGACCCGTGCGTATGCCGAGGCCCAGATGGAGGCCAAGAACCAGCTGCACTGATCCGTCTTCCCTCCTCCTCTCTTGGTTTCTCCGGGACCAGAGGGGCGGGGCGAACTGCAACCTCCCTCCCTGTTTTATATTTCCCATCCAAAGGGCGTGTCCACCGAGGTCGTTTCTCAGTGGCCACGCCCTTTTGTCGGGGCACATCCAAGGGTGCGGCCAGCGCGTCGCGAACTACAGAAATGACGTATTGACCGAAGATTTGAGGCGACGGTGCACTGGGAGGGCAGGCAAGATGCCTGCTCTCCCAGTGCCTTGAACGTTTGAAGCCAGTTGGATTATCACCGTAACTCAAACGGATGAAATCGGATTGTCAGATTAAGCTCCGAATAAGGTCTCGCGGATGAAAGAAGCTCCCTTTATATACGCATTTTTAAAGCCGCAAAAACCCTTCAACCCTTCAGCCAATCCTTCATTCTTGTTGATACTCATGGGGAAAATGGCTGAAGGGTTTGGTTTTCAAACCCTTCAGACCCTTCAGCCAACCCTTCAGCCACGATAAGGCCGGAGGCAAGCAAAATGGTCTCTTCACAAGGGTGACCCAGGCAAAACGGAGGCGGGGCCGGGCGTGACAACCCGACGAGTGGTTAGGCCAAAGCCTGGACTTGTAAGTCACGAATCAGGAGGGTTTGGTAGAAGCGTGGACGCTGAAGGCTACCTGTCAGGGCTGAACCATCCTGAAGGGTTCGGAATCCAAACCCTTCAGACATTTTCCCATGAGTGTCAACGGGAATGAAGGGTCGGCTGAAGGGTTGAAGGATTTTACCAGGGTAAATACACGTATATATATAGGGCGAATCAAATCAATTTTTGGCGTATTCTGTCATTCCGTCGTCCGGTTCGGCCTGACTGCATCACACTTCCTAAAGTCTGGCCCCGTGTGTGTTCTCCTCCAAAAAACCATATTATTTAGGCAGCCAGTGCGATAGCTCGCGGATTTTATATACATTTGCACGCAGTTTAAACGAAACCATACGATTGTAGCCTCCGGTTGGGAGGCCGAATCACGATAGAAACCCATAGACCCAATGAAATTTACTGAACGCAGCGGACTTAACCTCTATCAGGTGAACGAGGATGTTCTCAAGGAGTGGGACAAGCAGGACTTGTTCCACAAGAGTATGAGTGAACGCGAAGGATGCCCTTCCTTCGTCTTCTTTGAAGGCCCCCCTTCGGCCAACGGACATCCGGGCATTCACCACGTCATGGCACGTACCATCAAGGATGTGTTTTGCCGTTACAAGACCATGCAGGGCTTTCAGGTGAAGCGCAAGGCTGGCTGGGACACCCATGGACTTCCAGTTGAACTCGGCGTAGAAAAAGAACTGGGAATCACGAAAGAAGACATAGGAAAGAAGGTTTCCATTGAAGAATATAACGCCCGCTGTCGGCAGAATGTCATGATGTTTACCCAGGAGTGGACCGACCTGAGCCACCTCATGGGTTACTGGGTGGATATGGAACACCCCTACATCACCTACGAGAACTCCTACATCGAAACCCTCTGGTGGCTGCTCGGACAGCTCTACCAGAAGGGCCTGCTCTACAAAGGCTACACCATCCAGCCCTATTCGCCGGCCGCCGGAACGGGCCTCAGTTCTCACGAACTCAACCAGCCCGGCTGCTACCGCGATGTGAAGGACACCACGGTGACGGCCCAGTTCGCCATTCTCGACCCTAAACCCGAGATGACGCATTGGGGCAAACCCTATTTCCTGGCTTGGACGACAACGCCTTGGACCCTCCCTTCGAACACCGCATTGTGCGTGGGTCCCAACTTCACCTATCAGGCCATCGAAAGTTTCAATCCCTACACGGGCCAGCCCATCACCGCCGTGTTGGCCAAAGACCTGGTGAAGGCTTACTTTAAGCCCGAAGCTGAAAATGCTGATTTTGAGGCATATCAGGCTGGCGACAAGCTCGTGCCTTGGCGCGTGGCCGGTGAGTGGAAGGGCAGTGAGCTGGTGGGCATGCGTTATGCCCAGCTGATGCCCTGGGTCAAGCCCACTGAGAAGGTCGACGAGAATGCCGCCGCCTTTGTCAGAGAATATGCCGCAGCACATCCCGACAAGTGCTTTGTGGCCGGTGTGGACCGCTTTGTCGAACTGGAGGAAGTGGCCTTCCGGGTCATTCCGGGCGACTACGTGACGACCGACGACGGTACGGGTATCGTACACATAGCTCCTACCTTCGGTGCCGACGATGCCAAGGTGGCCAAGGCGGCCGGCATACCTTCGCTCTTCCTTATCAACAAGGCAGGCGAAACCCGTCCGATGGTCGACCTGACCGGCAAGTATTATGTGGAGAGCGAACTCGACGAAAACTTCGTGGCCCTGTGTCTGAACCGGGAGGCTTATGCCCGTCATGCCGGCGACTATGTGAAGAATGCCTATGCGCCGGAGTTCAACAAGGACGGCAAGTACGACGAAAAGGCTGCCGCCAAGGCCGAAGACCTCAACATTGTGCTCTGCATGGAAATGAAACAGGCCGGCGAAGCCTTCCGCATCGAAAAGCATGTCCACAATTACCCGCATTGCTGGCGCACTGACAAGCCCGTGCTCTACTATCCGCTCGACAGCTGGTTTATCCGCAGCTCGGCCTTGAAGGAGCGCATGATGGAGCTGAACGACACCATCCTCTGGAAACCCGCTTCGACCGGTTCGGGACGTTTCGGCAAGTGGCTCGAAAACCTTAACGACTGGAACCTCAGCCGTTCGCGCTACTGGGGAACGCCCCTGCCCATCTGGCGCAATGCCGAGAGCCGCGAGGAAATCTGCATCGGTTCGCTGGCCCAGCTGTACGATGAAATCGAAAAGAGTGTCGCTGTCGGTGTCATGGAGTCGAATCCACTGAAGGAAAAGGGCTTCGTGCCGGGTGACTACTCCGACGAGAACTACCACCGTATCGACCTGCACCGTCCCTATGTCGACAACATCGTGCTGGTGTCGCCTACGGGCAAGCCCATGCACCGCGAAGCCGACCTCATCGACGTGTGGTTCGATTCCGGCTCCATGCCATATGCACAGATCCACTACCCCTTTGAGAACAAGGAACTGCTCGACAGCCGCACAGTCTACCCCGCCGACTTCATAGCCGAGGGCGTCGACCAGACCCGAGGCTGGTTCTTCACCCTCCATGCCATCGCCACGATGGTCTTTGACAGCGTGGCCTTCAAGGCTGTCATCAGCAACGGTCTGGTGCTCGACAAGAACGGCAACAAGATGTCGAAGCGTCTGGGCAATGCCGTCGACCCCTTCGGAGCCATCAGAAAGTACGGTTCCGACCCCCTGCGCTGGTACATGATCACCAATTCTTCGCCGTGGGACAACCTCAAGTTTGACGCCGACGGCGTGCAGGAAGTGTCGCGCACCTTCTTCGGCAAGCTCTTCCAGACCTATTCATTCTTTGCCATGTATGCCAATGTCGATGACTTCGACCCGCTCGCACCGCAGGTGCCTGTGGCCGAACGTCCCGAAATTGACCGCTGGATTCTCTCGGAGCTGAACACCCTGGTCAAGGAGACCACCGCAGCCTATAATGACTATGAGCCTACCCGTGCCGGCCGCATGATCCAGAGCTTCGTCATCGACAATCTCTCCAACTGGCACGTGCGCCTGAGCCGCAAGCGCTTCTGGGGCGGACAGATGGATGCCGACAAGCTCAGTGCCTACCAGACACTCTACACCTGCCTGCTCACCGTGGCCAAGCTCATGGCGCCCATCGCACCCTTCTATGCCGACCGCCTGTACCGTGACCTCACGCAGGGACTCGCCGATGTAGCCCCCAGCGTACACTTGGCCAGCTATCCCGTGGCCGACGAAAGCCTGATCGACAAGGACCAGGAGCGCCGCATGGAACTGGCACAGCAGGTGTCGTCGATGGTGCTCTCGCTGCGCAAGAAGGAACAGGTCATCGTGCGTCAGCCATTGCAGTGCATCTCGATTCCCGTCACCGATGCCCGCTTGCGTGAAGACCTCGACTACGTACGACAGCTCATTCTCGACGAGGTGAATGTCAAGGAGCTCCGCTTTGCCGATGCCAACATGCTCGAAAAGAAGGTGAAGTGTAACTTCCGCGTAATGGGCAAGAAGTACGGAAAGCTCATGAAGGCTGTGAATGCAGCCGTGACCGCGCTGAGCCAGGACGAAATCAACCGCTTCGACCAGCAGGGCAGTCTTGAACTCATGGTAGAGGGACAGCCCATTGTCGTAGAGCGTGCCGACGTGGAAATCATCAGTGAGGACATGCCCGGCTGGACTGTGGCTAACGAGGGCAGCCTGACTGTGGCACTCGACCTGGAGATCACGCCTGCCCTCCGCAGCGAAGGCCTGGCCCGCGAAGTCGTGAAGCGCATCCAGGGCTTCCGCAAGGAGAGCGGATTTGAAATTACCGACCGCATTGCCGTTACCCTGCAGTCGCAGCCGCAGCTGCGCGAAGCGGTCGAGGCCTATGCTGACTACATCGCCTCGCAGGTGCTGGCCGACACCATCACCTTTGCCGATAACCTGACCGGAGAGTCCGTTGAGTTCGACTTCGATGACTTCAAGGCGGCCGTCAGCATCCGCAAGTGCCATTAACCCATATCTTGTCTTCGGGGCTTTTCACCGATGGGCTTCGGCTTCCATCCCGGTGGAACACCCCGAAGACAATGCTTATGATAGAACCTATTCTTAATCTTATTTGTCTATACACAACATCATGGCAGAAAAAACACGTTATTCCGATGAGGAGCTCGAGGAGTTCAAGCAAATCATCTTGGAGAAAATGGAATTGGCGCGTCGTGACTACCAGCAAATGATGGACACGTTGACGGGTCGAAGTGGAAACGATGTGGACGATACCATGCCCACCTATAAGGTGCTGGAAGAAGGCTCTATGACGCAGACCAAGGAGGAACTGACCACCATGGCAGCGCGTCAGCAAAAGTTCATCCAGGGCTTGCAGGCGGCACTGCAACGCATCGAGAACAAGACCTATGGCATTTGTCGCGTTACAGGCAAGCTCATTCCGAAGGAACGCTTGCGCGCAGTGCCCCACGCCACCCTCAGCATAGAGGCCAAGCAGATGAAGGACCGCAAGAACTGACGCTGCCCGCTTCGCGTGGTGCGCAGTGTCTTCCTGCCCGGCAGGCAGGGTGGACAGTCCTGCCCGAATCCTTCCCGACTCTGTGTCGATACACGCATTCCCGCTGGTGCCCGATGGGCCGACAGGCTCGTAGGCCATCAGCGGGATTGGTTTGGAACTCAACGCTTTCGGGCATGTAGCTCAGCGCTTTCGGGCATGTAGCTCAGCGCTCTCGGGCATGTAGCTCAGCACTCTTGGGCTTGGAGCTGAGCGTCCCTGGGCATGTAGCTCAGCGCTCTTGGGCTTGTAGCTCAGTGCTCTTGGGCATGTAGCTCGGCGCTCTCGGGCTTGTAGCTGAGAGTTTCTGGAGATAAAATCCGATGGGTGACAAGCGTTTGAGGCACGCCCCGAAGGGGCAGCAAGCGCACAGCCCAGGGCAACGCCCTGGGAAGATAGAAGCGAAGAAGTGCGCCCTGAAAGGGCAAAAGCGTTTGTTCCCAATTACAGCTTTCAGCAATGATAAGCTCTACCGTGCATGTAATCCTTTTTCCAGTCTATTCCCACAATAGTACCCTCTCTCATGTCACCAGTGACGAAACGTTCCGTTTTGGCCATAGCCATCCTGATAGCCGTTCTGGTTATCGACCAAATAATCAAGTTCGAAGTAAAGACCCACTTCCAGCTGCATGAATCCTACCACATCACCGACTGGTTCCAACTGGTATTCACCGAGAACCGCGGCATGGCGTTCGGTATGCAGTTTGTCGGCACCATGTTTCTGGCCCTCTTCCGCGTGGTAGCCATCGCCTTCTTCTGTGTCGTGCTGTGGCGGTTAGTGCAGCGCAAGGCCCCTTATGGCCTCATAGTCTGTGTGGCCATGGTGATAGCCGGCGCGGCGGGCAACATAGTCGACAACCTGTGCTACGGCCAGATCTTCACCGAGAGCACCCCATGGGGTGAACCCGCGCAGTTGGTGGCCTGGGGGCAGGGCTATGGCAGTTTCCTTTCGGGCAAGGTGGTCGACATGTTCTACTTCCCGCTCTTCACCTGGCCCGAGTGGATGCCCTGGGTGGGCGGCGATGTCTTCTTCGGCGCCATCTTCAATTTTGCCGATGCCAGCATCAGTTGTGGTGCCGTGGCCTTGGCACTCTTCTATTACAAGTATATTTCGGTATTTCGCTTACGCTAATATATGCTACCAAAGCTGTTGAAAATAGTGTTCTCATCCCTCAGTTCCGCCAGGGTGACGGGACAGGCTTCGTGCATCCGGTCCTGCGGCCGCACGTTGTGCAGCGTGCTGGTGTGTGGCGTGATGCTCGCGCAACTGTCTGCCTGTAAGCCCGGTCCTCCTCGCGACGTGCTCTCGGCCTCCCAGATGCAGGATGTGCTCTATGACTACCACCTGGCCCGCGCCTTGGCCCGCGAGGCGGTGGACGACAGTGTGGAATACTACACCCAGTACTATCGTGATGCCGTCTTTGCGAAGCACGGTATCGATGCGAAGACCTTTGACCGTTCGATGGAGTGGTATGCCCGCCATACCGAAGACTTGAGTAAGATCTACGAGAAGCTGGCCGAGCGCATGGGACAGAAGGACGGCACCAAGCTGGGAAGGCCCACGGCCATGCAGCAGGACAGGGCTTCGAACGACACCCTCCTGTGGTGGACCGGCCCTGAACATATACTGCTCCAGTCGCAGGGAAACAACCGCTACATGTTTACGGTGAAGGCCGACACGATGTTGCGTAAGGACGACCTGGTGCGTTGCACCTTCCGCACCAGCCTGCATCACCGTAGCGGACAGCAGCAGGGCGTGGCTGTGCTGGTGGCCAACTACGAGGGCGACTCGGTGGCAGTAACCCACCAGCTGCTCTATGCTACGGGCAACCAGACCATCTCCGTGCGCATCCATTCGGCGCGCAAGGTCAGGAGTATCCAGGGCTTTGTCTACCTCGTTTCGCCCTGGACCGACCGCCCCTGCCTGTTCGCCATCAGTGACATGCAGCTGCAGAGGGTGCGTGTCAGGGAGGAGAAGCTGGCATCGGAGGCAACGCAGGCGGCTGCGGCCGATTCGTTGGCTGTCCAGGCGAACGACAGCGTGCGGCGCGACAGCCTGATCAGGCTGGCCCGTCCGCCGCAGCAACGTTTGCGCGACAGCCTGTTGAAGGCCGAACAGCAGGAAGAACAAAAGCCGCATTTCCGATGAAAGCCCGGTTCCGACAGGTGGCCTATGCCCATATCCAGCTGCCCGACGGCACCCGGCTGGCCCGCCAGATTGTCTGCTTCGACGCGCAAGGCCGCGTGTGCGGCTATGCGCCCTTGACGGCCGAGCAGGCCTTTACCGAGTGGCGCGACGAGACGCTGGTGCTCCCGGCCGCCGAAGGGGAAGGGTAGGGGCATCGCCCCGCTGCTGAACAGCGGGGAACGGTGGCTGCCTGAAGGCGGGGCGGTGGCAGACTGGAAGCAACGCCCCGCTGCTGAACAGCGGGGAACGGTGGCTGTTTGCGGCGGGGCGGTGGTTATTGGAAGCGCATCTCCTCGATGCGTGTTTTCATCCCTTTGATTTTTTCTCCAGCTATGCGCGAAAGTAGCTGTTTGAGTTGCGTACGCTTGACCGCTGCGTAGGCATAGTGCGGACCGACGTCGATGCGTCCGATGTGGGCGGCCTGTAGGCCGCCTTTTTTGCACAGGAATCCCAATACGTCGGCCTTGCTCAGTTTGTCGCGCTTGCCGCGCCCTATATATATAGGAGCGTACGCAGCCGGCACGGGAGCCTGGTGGAGTCCGACAGCCGGCTGGAGCGGTTCGGCTTCGGCCGCAAAGTCCGGCAAAGCCTCTTCAGGCCCGGTTATCAGGTAGACAGCCCCTTCGGCCTGCCAGCGCGCCGTGCGTCCGTTGCGATGCGTGTACTCCTCCGCCTTGAGCGGCAGGTGGTAGTGTATGACGGCGCGCACTTCGGGAATGTCCAGTCCGCGGGCAGCCAGGTCGGTGCTGACCAGCACATTGGCGGCACCGCAGCGGAACTTGTAGAGACTACGCTCGCGGTCCTTCTGTTCCATGCCTCCGTGGTATGCCTGTACGGCAAAGCGTTTTCCCTTCAGATACTGTGCCACCCGTTCCACGCTCTCGCGGTGCGCCACAAACACGATGGCCGCACGCCCCTGCAGGTGCAGCAGCAGCTGTTCGAGCGTTGCCAGCTTGTCCTTTTGCGGCGATGCCACGGCGAACGTCTGCAGCCTTCCTTCCGTTCCGGCTTCGGCCTGTTCCAGATAGTCGAGCGTGGCGCAGCGCACAGCGGCGGTGTGGCGCATGAACTCAGGAATGGCCGCAGCCCTTGTGGCCGAGATGAGCCATAGACAGGCAGCCTGCTTCAGGTGGCCCACGGCGTAGCCCATTTGCTGCTCGAAGCCCAGTTCCAGACATTTGTCAAACTCGTCCATTACCAACACGTCGACCGACTGCACGTCCAGGTTGCCCTTGTCCAGATGGTCACAGAGGCGGCCGGGAGTGGCAAACACCACCTGCGGACATACGGCGCGCAGCGTGCGGTGCTCTTCCATGGTGGGACGGCCGCCATACAGGCAGAGCGAGCGGACGGGCAGTTTCATCTGCCGCAGCACGGCTTCGCTCTGTTGGGCAAGTTCACGCGTGGGCACGATGACCACAGCCTGGAGTCGGTCGCTCGTTTCATCAATCCGCGAGGCCAAAGGCAGGAGGAAGGCCAGTGTCTTGCCCGAGCCCGTGGGCGAGAGCAGGACCACGCCGCCAGCCGACTGCACGGCCCGGCACATGGCACTTTGCATGGCAGTGAGCGAATCGTAGCCCATGCCCTGCACGATATTTCTTACGTCTACATTCATTGTTCAAGTAAAATCGGGATTCTCAGGTAGCTGCCACATGGTTCAGAAAGGGCATATAATAAAAAAATTGATTGTCTCCCGACAACCAATCTTTACTAACCTTAAATCTAATACCATGAAAAACATTGCAAATGTACAGGCTTCCCCCGCTCCAACCAAATGTTTGGAAAGCTAAACCCACGTTTTTGGGATATTTTATTGTTTTGCATTCCGAAATGTTATCTGCGCTTGACAGCCTTCGGGACATTGCGGCACATCGGGAGGCAGAAGCCTTCGCTCGGACCATCCCACGGTGCGTGGCAGACAGCGGTCATCAGGCCTTCGGGCGGCCTGTTGCGGGCCGCTCATGAATCCCTTCGGCCCGATAGCCGCATTTTCCTGAGCCTTCCCGGCCAACATATTCCAAAAAAAAAGGTTTTCGTTTTGCCCATCCCGCGCCTTACACTAACTTTGCCGCATAATCCCGAAATAGGAGCATAGTATTCTAATCCACAAATCACTTAACAATGGAATATTCACACGAAGTTCAAAACATGTGTTGTGTTGCCAAAGGCCCCAACCATGGTCCCGCTCCCATTCCTGAAGAAGGCAAATGGGTGCAAGCAAAGGAAATCAAGGACATTTCAGGTCTGACCCATGGTGTAGGTTGGTGCGCACCCCAGCAGGGCGCCTGCAAGCTTACGCTCAACGTGAAGGAAGGTGTCATTGAGGAATGCCTCGTTGAGACCATCGGCTGCTCGGGCATGACCCACTCTGCCGCCATGGCCAGCGAAATCCTGCCCGGCAAGACCATTCTCGAAGCCCTCAACACCGACCTCGTTTGCGATGCCATCAACACCGCCATGCGCGAGCTCTTCCTCCAGATTGTTTACGGACGTACGCAGAGCGCATTCTCCGAAGGCGGTCTCGTAATCGGTGCCGGCCTTGAAGACCTGGGCAAGGGTCTCATCAGCCAGACCGGTACGCTCTACGGCACCAAGGTGAAGGGAAGCCGTTACCTCCAGCTCACCGAAGGCTACATCACCAAGATGTTCCTCGACAAGGACGACCAGGTGTGTGGCTATGAGTTTGTCCACATGGGCAAGTTCATGGATGCCATCAAGAAGGGTGTTGCCGCCGACGAGGCTCTGAAGAGTGTTACGGGAACCTACGGCCGTACTACCGCCGAGCAGGGAGCCGTTAAATCCATTGACCCACGTAAAGATTAAGGAGGACCACTACAATGATTAGAGAAGTAAAATTTGAAAGCCAGGACCGTCGCATCAAGCAGATTCTTGCTGCACTGAACAAGCACGGCATCAAAGACATTGAGGAAGCTAACCAGATCTGTGAAGAATACGGTCTCGACCCCTATCAGGAATGCGAGAGCACCCAGATGATTTGCTTCGAAAATGCGAAGTGGGCCTACGTGGTAGGTACCGCCATCGCCCTCAAGGAAAAGGCCAAGGACGCTGTGGAGGCTGCCGAATACATCGGCGAAGGCCTTCAGGCATTCTGCATCCCCGGCTCTGTAGCCGATGACCGTCAGGTAGGTATCGGCCACGGCCGTCTGGCTGCCCGCCTGCTCTCTCCCGAAACGAAGTGCTTCGCCTTCCTGGCCGGTCACGAAAGCTTCGCCGCTGCCGAAGGTGCTATCAAGATTGCCCAGATGGCCAACCAGAGCCGTCCCGCCGACAAGCCCCTGCGCTGCATCCTCAACGGTCTCGGCAAGGACGCTGCCATGATCATCAGCCGCATCAACGGATTCACCTATGTACAGACCCAGTTCGACTACTACACGGGCGAGCTCAAGGTCGTGAAGGAAATCGCCTATAGCGATGGTCCCCGTGCCAAGGTGAACTGCTACGGTGCCGACGACGTGCGCGAAGGTGTGAAGATCATGTGGAAGGAAGACGTTGACGTGTCCATCACGGGTAACTCGACCAACCCCACCCGCTTCCAGCACCCCGTTGCAGGAACTTACAAGAAGGAGCGCGTGCTTGCCGGCAAGCCGTACTTCAGTGTAGCTTCGGGTGGCGGTACGGGCCGTACGCTGCACCCCGACAACATGGCAGCCGGTCCTGCTTCTTACGGTATGACCGACACACTGGGCCGCATGCACTCTGACGCTCAGTTTGCAGGTTCCAGCTCCGTGCCCGCCCACGTAGAGATGATGGGCTTCCTCGGCATCGGCAACAACCCCATGGTAGGCTGCTCTGTAGCTTGCGCCGTGAAGGTTGACCTCGCCCTGAACAAGAAGTAAGGCTCCAGTGTCCCTGCGACACGCTTGCTTTCAGCATCTTACATAAGTCTCCTGCAAGCTGCACCACAGTTTGCAGGAGATTTTTTACTGGGAGGGCGGGCTAACGCCCGCTCTCATTATATGTGGCGGGCTGGAAGCCCGCCCTCCCAGTCCGGGAGCTTCAGGTCCGCACGTTGTCAAACCTATTGCCAAGC
>CAMBOH010000033.1 GCA_945869305.1 uncultured bacterium | reverse complement strand
CGCCCTCCCAGTCCGGGAGCTTCAGGTCCGCACGTTGTCAAACCTATTGCCAAGCCAATTTGAAGCGAAGGTGTACTGGGAGGGCGTGGCAAAGGCCCGCCGTTGCCAAACCTGTTGCCAAGCCAATTTGAAGCGAAGGTGCACTGGGAGGGCGTGGCAAAGGCCCGCCGTTGCCAAGCCTGTTGCCAAGCCAATTTGAGGCGAAGGTGTACTGGGAGGGCGTGGCAAAGGCCCGCCGTTGTCAAATCTGTTGTAAGCACGTTGTCAAGCCTGTTGCCAAGCCAATTTGAGGCTATGGTATGCCGGGAAACCGTGCCTTGAACCTTTATTGCCCCACAAAAAAACCGGCCGCGCGAAATCACTTCGAACGGCCGGCAATGAGAAAAAATTACTTCATACTTACAGGGGCTTTCGCCCTGCAAGCCTTTTTGTTGATGGTGGTGATGCTCCCATGCGGTGAGTCACCGCCATCAATCATTTCGTTGCGCTTCATGACCTTTGCCCAGCTTGTGGGCAGCGTGTCATGGCGGTCATATTCGTTTCGGACACCTTTCCTTGCTTCATGCTTGGGCAAGGCGGGTAGGAGCGGGCAGGGGAATTAGTCCCACAGGCCCTTCTCCTCATTGCCCCAGATGTCCTCTTTCTTGTCCGACATCATTTCGTTGCCTGCATGGCTGCTGTCAGTGTCATGGTAGATTTTGCTCGTAGCGAGCATCCCTTGAAACTGCATGCGAATGGAGCAGGCTGAGGGAGAAATATATGTTTTCTTCATAATGTGTAAGTTTCAGTAGGTTTTACTTTACGAGAACTTTCTTGCCGTTGACGATGTAGAGTCCCTTGGTAGCGCGTTGTACGCGTCGTCCGCTGAGGTCATACACGTCCACCTTGTGCGTCTGTCCTTCCTCAACGCCTTCAATGCGGGTCACATCACCTTCGTAGAAGCGCATACCGGCAGGCTGAACACCGGGAGCAACAGGCAGATAAGCGCGGAAGCCCTGGATGTTCGTGCCATTGTACTGGCGGAAGGCCACTTCGGTTTCAGATTTGTTGTTCTCAGTGTTGTCATCCCAAGCAGCCTGCAAGGTGTAGATAGTGCCTTGGTCAGTCGGAGTAGCGATGGTCTCGAATGAGCCGCGAAGTTCGTTCGTGCCTTCGTCGATGGCAGGTGCGCTGTCAGCAATCTTCAGGTAACTGCATCCGTATTTGTAACCATTGTGTGGCACGTACTCAATGATGTACGACTGGCCAGCCGGAATGTTTTCAGTCACTTGGGTCAAAACCACATAGTCGTCAGCGGGGTCAACAGCGGCTATATAGAACTTCAGACGAGCATCTTTTGCATACCAGTAGTCTACAATGGCCAAATCAACGGGCGTGGTCAGTGTGCCAAAGCGATAAGTATTGCTCACAGGAATCGGCAACCATGTTACCTCCTCGATAGCCCAGTCATAGCCGGTATCGGTGTTGTTGGTATTTATATTACCACCCGCATCAAGCGTTGCTTTCTTTCCATAGATAGAGCGGTCTCCGCAAGTGATGTGATAGCAGGAAGATGCAGCAGTAACAGGATTGCCTTGAGCAAATACAACGGCATGACCTGCGTGACCGGCAGCTTCAAAGCCATAATTGCCAGAAGTGAAGTCCTTGGTAAACAGGCCCTCTTTATAGGATAGGAGCTTGTTGTCTTCCGTTAGATAGAACACGGACTCAGGCGTATCGCCAGCATCACTCATTGTCATTGAGTTGCCGGTCAGCGTGCTGGTCAGGTATTTATTATTGCCCGAAAGGCTCTTGAAACGATAGAACTTGTGCGGTGCGGGCTGGTTCAAGGTTGCACCTTCCAGTGAGGCATTGACCGCCGCAATGGCAGCAGTAATCTCAGTGTTCGTAGTTGAATAGCGCGTTGCGTTTTCACGTGTTTGCAATGCTTCTACAGTAGCTTTCGCTGCTTCCACCTCACTGTAATTGACACCAGAGTACTGGCCCAAACCACTGCCGAAGTTTGCAGCCGTGCAGTTCAGCTGGATGCCCATCAGCTCGTTTGCAGAAACAGGGAAGTCGGTGATTTGGTCGAAGTCGTACGAATTGCCTACATACTCGTAGCGCCATGCAGATGCCATACGGTCATAACCTCCTGCTTCAAGGGGCACACAGGGATACCATGTAACCAAAGACTGACCTGCAGCTTGGCAATGCAGATTACCATTGCCAGTATTCACCTTCAGATTGAACACACCATCGAGGCCACTTACAGCCTCAGGGGTAACGGTTCCGTCATAGAACATGGAACGGCCAGTTGCATAGTTGTACATGTTGTAGGCTGTGCCAGACGTTAGCTCAGTAGCTGTCAGGTCTTTCACTGTGAAGAACATGCGCTTGTCGTAGTAGTTCTTGGTCATCCACCTCCAGCTGCTGCCTTCATCATAGATTGTGCCGTTATTACAGTACGAACCATCATTGGCACTGGTAAAGAGGAAGACGGGTCGATTTTGACCCTTGTCAAAGGCATTTAATGCTGCTTCCAGTTCAGCCAATGTAGGCTCGCTATTTACGATAGTCTGCAAGTTATTGTAAGCCGTGGTGGTGTACTGGCCCAAAGCGGGAACAGCTGCATGGTTCGAAGCGTTGGCAGTCAGCAAAGCATTGGCTTCTTTCGTCGGAGCATAAAGTACTGCCTTGGCAAGCAAAGTGTTTTGAAGGTTCAGTACAACATCGTTAATTGTAGTTACGTCATGCTGAGCACTTAATACAGCCGTTTCATCGTTGATAGGAAGCACGTAGAACTCTGAAGCTGTAAAGTACTTTGTATTAGTGTTGGTGTTGCTCACAACGAAACGCACATATTTATAGGCTGCGCCCAAGTCGATGGAAGGTGAGTAATAGGGATTGCCCAAAAAGTGCAGATTTTCGAGCGTAGCTACAGGCTCCGTGCCAAAATCCGTTCCGTCATTGCTCACATAGACCTTAATCGTTTTAGGACGGTTATTGTTATCACTATTACGTTTTGCCATGTAGAACATGATGTCCTGCTGTGCTTCGCTCAACTCCACTTGAATGTAATGGTTGGTGACATCGTCCTTATCTGAACCATAAGAAGAATGAACGAATGTACTTAAGTTTCCATCCAGCAGGTTGGAAACAGGTTTTGCATCACCTGCATGTTCTGTCTCAATAACTACAACAGATATTTTGTTGGCATCCTTCACCAAGCCATACTTGTCCTGGAAATAAGGATAAGCTAGGTTCAGCAGAGAGGTCTTTGCTGAAATATAACCAGCAATCTGTTCCTCATCTGCTATCGTAACAGACTCTATTTTCCAGTTCGAAGCTGCGTCTACACTGTTATAGCTCATGAGGTTATAGTTGGGCACACCATTCACCGACTGGTGTAGGATGTTGCCGGCGTGGTCCTTCAGGCTTACCTGATTAGTACCACGAACAACAAACGTGTAGTTGGCACCTGCAGAGGCATCGGTCGACAAAGCACCTGCATTCGCAGCTGTGCCTAAATAGAGACCGCTGTATACATTGTACAGCTTGAAGGTGCCGTCTCCATTGTCCTTCAGTGTCCAGACAATTTTGTTATTGTCGGTCGAGGCAGTACCGAAGGCTTTGCTTACATTCGTGCCATCCACACTACCGGCTGTGATGTGCAAACCACTGCGCTCATCGTTTCTTAAATTGGAAAAGGTAATAGACTTGTCATTTACGTTGAATGCCGTTCTGACAAGGTTGTTTATCGTTGCAACAGCAGCTTCAACATTATTATCAGTGAGAGTCACGGCGTTGATACTTGTCTTGAGTG
Source organism: uncultured bacterium (assembly GCA_945869305.1). Classification (GTDB taxonomy): domain Bacteria; phylum Bacteroidota; class Bacteroidia; order Bacteroidales; family Bacteroidaceae; genus Alloprevotella. Next base: position 15,440 of record CAMBOH010000033.1, on the reverse strand, counting down.
CATTTGCATCGACACTGAACAAAGTCGTCAGTTGCGCCAGCGCATCAACTTCTGCGCACGCAGCCTCCTTGGCATTGGCAAGTATCATGCTCTCTTCCACCGAATAGATGAGCCAGATGTTTGTGTCGTGATAGCTATGTACGCCCGGGTTTCCCACAAAGTTCAACCACTGTTTTCCATCCTTCTTACAGAGTGTCCAAAGCGTTTCTGTCTGCGTGGAAAGATCCAAAGACGTTTTGTTGTAATAGTTAGTCCACTCTGTAAATGCGTTGATATTAGCCGCAGTAGCTGTTTCTGCATGGGCAGGCACCATCTGGAAAGCACTGTTGATGTCTGCCGTGTAGCTGTTCTCGCCAGCCAGATACTTGCCCGTAGCCAGATTGTAGAGCACATACACTGGGTAGTCAGTGCCACCTTGGTTTATCGTTCCGTTCTCTACAAATTTGTAAATGCAGGAATAATCCACGTTAGACACTACAGAGCTGCTGCCTGAGTTCAAGTAGGCATTCGTTGACCAACCCGAAAGGCCGCTCGGTGCCTCTTTGATTACCACTGTCTGGTTTGCAGTAATCGCTTCAAGAGACGATGAACTCAGTCCCCAATCTGCGGCTGCAAAAGCAGATTCTTTACTCCCCCCAATCATCAAGAGGAGTAAGGTCAATAGAAACGTAATTTTTTTCATTGTATAATTGGTTATTGGTGAAAAAATCCACAAGGAAGGGGTGGCATAAGGCATAGTAGCCCATGTTCCTCACAATCAGACTGTAATGTGCAAGGGTTCAACAGACAAGTCACTGCCCCTCCCTCTTGAGGAGCAAGTAGGATTGTTGTCTGCCAAAAGGAGACAGACGTGGGGCTGCTTGTGAAGCCTCATTCTATCTTCCAGTCAGTGGACACGCTTTGGGAAATGTCTGCACTTACCTAAAATTTGGGGCAAAAATACACAACAAACCCTATATTGCCTCATGGGGGGGGGTAAAGAATGTTAAATCATTTCATTTTTCTGCTTTTCTCACCTCTTTGACAAGTGTAGTGTGGCATTGGGACGGGCAGACGGGGCTTCGGTAGTGTGTTTCAAGGTCTTTTTTGGGGGAAGAAAGGGGCGGCTTGGGGAAGGTCAAGGTTGGGGTCAGGAATTTCGAAGCCCAGAGTCTGGAGAAGTTTTGACCATGGAGTTGGATGCGCTCCCAGAACACTCCCAACGAAAAGGGCGCAGCCATGTGTTGACACATTGGCTACGCCCATGACGGTGTGTTGAGTGCGTGTTGCCTGCAATCAGGCTTCGGTCTCGGAGGAGACGGTGACGAATTGGGAGAGGTGTTCGTCGACATAGCAGGCGATGGCGGTAGTGATGGCCTCCTCTTCTTCCACGAAGGCATCGTCCAGTTCGTCAAATTCCGGATTCTGCTCGAACAGGGCCATGAACTCCTCATCGGTGCGTTCGCGCGTCAGCTCCTCCTTGCGTTCGTCGTAGATGCGCTTGGCCTTGTAGAGCAGCTTGCTGAAGTCGTGCAGGCCCCAGAGGCGCATGGCCTTGGCAAACGGGTTGTCGAAGAAGAACGGGCCGTAGCCGTTGTAGATGAGCTGTACGAATCCGCCGTCCATCAGTTCGGCGTGCAGGATAGAATAGCCCCACAGGGTGATTTGGTCGGCATTGAGCTGTTGCATGGCCGCAGCGTTGAGTTCGCCTCCGGCGGCTTGGCTGATGGCTCCGGTGATGGTCTGCAGGAAGGTGTCGATGCCTTCGGCTGCTGCCTGGCGAAGCTCTTGGTCAGATAGGATAGGAAGCATATACGTGTCGTTGTTGTACCTATATATATAAGGAGTGGTTTACATTCGCAGGGGTAGCAGCGGGTTGCCCTGCGTTCAAGTCACGCCCCGTTGTCAAGGGTTCTGGATGCGCCCCGTTGACATGCGTTGAGGAAAGCTTGAGGTGCGCTCGTTGCCCAGATGAGATAGAAACCAGCGGGAGCCTTACTCGTCCAGCGGGGCGATGCGCACGTTCGAATAGTAGTGGAGCAGGATGGTGCGGTAGCTGTAGCCCTTGGAGGCCATGACGGCCGCTCCAATCTGGCAGAGCCCTACGCCATGTCCCCAGCCGGCCCCCGTGAGGGTGAACGAGGCAGGAATGCCTGTGGCCGGGTCCACCTCATTGGCATCGGCCACGAAGGCCGAACTGAAGAGGTGGGAGTGGGAGAGCAGGCGGCGGATTTCCAGTTCCTTGCCCACCACCAGCGTGCCTTGCGTGCCCACGATGCGCAGTCGCGAGAGGCGACCGCTGGTGCCTCGTTCCACCGGTTCGAGGCGCAGAATCTGTCCCAAGTCCTGTCCGCTTCGTTCGCGCACCAGTGCGCTCAGTTCCTCCTGGTCGAGCTGCACCTTCCAGCGGTAGAAGTCGGGCGTGAGGTCCTTGTCGTAGCCGTTGAGCACCTTGGTGAGCAGGTCGGTGTCGTCGGTGTTGCAGTAGGCAGCCGGTGCGGAGCGAATCCAGCGTTCGGCCTCGGTTTCCTGTGTGAGGTCAGGCAGGCGCACAGGTGCGCCGGGCTCAGAGCAGCGCACGGGAGTGTCACATGCAGGGTGCGGCGCATCGTCCCAACAGGTGCTCCACTTCTCGCTGATGCCGCCGCAACACTTCGAGAAGCGTGCGTCGCAGAGCTGTCCGTTCTGGTTGAGCAACACGAGTCCGCAGGTCGAGCGCACGGCCTCCCGTACATTCGGGTGCATGGCGTGGGTGATGCCCTGGTAGCGTTGGCAGTGGTCGTCGGCACACACGTCGTAGAGCGTGTGGTCGGTGCGGTCGTACCAGCGGATGATTTCGCCGTCACGCTTGGACCCGGTGAAGAAACCGCCGGCATCGCTGCTGCGGCCGTGCTTGCGCACTGCCATCTGGCTGTAGACCCAGCTGCGCGAAATCACAGCGTGCGCCTTGAGCAGTTCGAGCGGGGCGTCGGCGTTCATTTCGCTCGATATGACGCTGAGCAGGTAGTCCTCGACGGGCAGCTCGTTGATGACCACCAGCTGTTCCTCATAGACCAGCAGGCGCAGCGTGCCGCTGAAGGTTTGCGTCTGCTGTTGTTCCCAGTGGAACTGCTTGCCAATCGTCACCCCGGGCAGGGTGAACGAGTCGTGCTCGTCCTGCGGGGTGAAAGTCAGTTCGCTGTAGAGGTTGTCCTTCCACAGGATGCCTCCCTGGCTGCACTCCACCTGCTGTTTGCCGCTGGCCGCCCATCCCTTGGCCATGAAGGAGCCGTTGAGGGTGAACTCAATGCGCGGTGTGTGCATGATGCCCACCTGTACGCATCGCTCGGCCAGACTTTCAGCCAGAGAGGCGGACTCACTGTCCGCAGCGGCCGCACTGCGCGCGGCTGCGGGTTGCAGCTTGCGACACAGGGCCGTGAGGTTGGCCGGGGTGAGGCAGACTTCGCGCAGGATGCTTTGGGCCAAGGCGGGTGTGATGCGCTCGAAGTCGTCGGAGCGCGGCGTGATGAGCAGTCCGCCCAGGTCGATGGCCCCCGGGCTGACCAGCAGCTGCGAACGGTCTGTGGCATAGTAGCATGCCGGGCGGTGCTTGCGGCGGGCAAACACGACGATGACAATCTCGTCGGGACGTGTCGGTGCGCCGCTCTGCCGCCAGGCCAGGATGTTCACGTCGGGTTCGGCCGTAGGCGTTTCGGTGGGCAGGATGCCCAGTGCTTTCTGCAGGAGGTGCGGTTCGGCCTCGTCGGGAGTGGTCCGCACGACCAGGGCCGGACAGGCATAGCCTTGCAGCAGATGGATGCCGATGGTCGGGCAGTGGGTCACGGGGTAGCCCATGGCCTCCAGTTCGGCCTCGTCGGCCGGTGCTGTGGGATAGACCTTGGTCAGTCTCGGCTCGTAGGTCTTCCAGTCCCTTTCGAGGGGCACAATGCCTCGCAGTCCGGCCTGCAGGTGGGCATGGTCGGGAGCTGAGGCACCGCAGCGTGCGCCGTTGTAGCAGATGAGGTGGTCGGGCAGGGTAGCAGCCAGCGGCACAATCTGGCGCACCAGCAGCTGGAGCGCCTGCGGCTTGTGGCGGCGGGTAGGCAGGGTGAGGTGGCCGGGAAGGATGGGGAAGGGGTTGACCAGCACTTCGAGTGTGCCCAGCATGGGCAGCGAGCGTTGTGGGGCAGGACGCTGTTCGGGGCAGAGGAAGCAGGGCCGTTGCCTGATGGCCTGCTTGTCGATGCGTGCGCCGGTACTCACCATGCGGGCCGGGTTGAACTGCACTTCGAGCACGCCGCCCTGCTGCATGGGCAGCTCGCGGGTCTGTACCTGTCCCTGCAGGTCATCGAACCGTGCGGCCACATCGGGCCACTCTGCGAGCTGTCGGGCAAAGAAGTCGCGGACTTCGGTCTCGTGCACCTCCCTGTTCCAGATGCGCACCATGGCCTGGCGGGCATGCAGCTCCAGTGTGCGCAGGTTGTCCTTGTAGAGGTTGTTGCGGTTGAGCTTGTCGAGGCTGAGGGCCGCGTCAGAGTTGCCCTCCCAACGGCGGCACAGGTACAGCTCCTCGAATATGCGGGCAATGCGGAAGCGGCGTGAGAAGGCCAGCCCCAGGGCGTAGTCCTCGCCGTAGCTCGTGTTGGGGAAGCCCATTTGGCGCAGCAGGTGGGTGCGGAAGGCGCGTGGCGCGCCCAGACCGTTGATGCGCAGGGCATTGTTGCGGCCGTTTTCGGCGGTCCATTCCGTATGGGCAATCAGGCCGGGAGGCAGCGTGTTGAGCTGGAAGTCCACCATGCGGTAGCTGCCGATGACCATGGCCGCCTTCTGGTGTCTGAACGCCTCCAGGATGCGGGCCAGTGTCTGGGGCGAGGAGTAGAGGTCGTCGGAGTCGAGCTGTACGGCAAAGCGTCCGCACTGCGGATGTCTGACGGCGAGATCCCAGCAACCGCCAATGCCCAGGTCATTGCGTTCAGGCACCAGCACCACGACACGGCTGTCGGCGGCAAACTCCCTGAGCGCGGCGGCGGTGCCGTCGGTCGAATGGTTGTCGACCACGATGACATTGAACGCGAAGTCGCCTTCCTGGGCGAGCGCACTGCGCACCGCGTCGGCAATGGTGCGCTCGCGGTTGCGCACGGGGATAATCACGCTGCATTCGGCTGGCCAGTTGTCGGGCTCGCCCGCTGTGGCATCGTCCAGCTCGTCGGGTGCTAACCAGGCCCCGACAGCCTTCAGGTGTTCGGTGACAGCCCGTTCCATCTCCAGCTGCACATCGCGGTTGGCGGGGTTCACATAGTCAAACTGCTTCTCGCCCGATGCGCGGAGGTCGGTCTCGGTTTCGGTGTAGAGCGGTTCGCGCAGGTGTACGACGCGCTGGGGAGTCTGTCCCACAAAGAGGCGCAGGGCATAGAAGGCGGCATACTTGAGGCGTATGCCGGCGCGGCTGTTCAGGAAAGCCTGGAAGGTAGCCGTGCTGAACAGTTGCAGGCTGCCAAAGTCGAAGTCGTCACGCAACGAACCTTCCTGGTAGTCAATGACCGGATGCAGCCCCTGCTCGTCATAGCGGTCGCAGTAGAGCATGAGCGGCTCGTCGGCCCGGGTGCCACAGCTCTCGGCCGCCTGCACCATGCGTTCCAGGGCGCGGTAGCCCAGTTGCAGCCGGTGGGGCGACAGATATAATAAGGTGTATTTGGCTTGGAGCTTCGGGGTGATGAAGCGCAGGAACTTCGTGCTGAACAGCTGTTCGTGGGCACATACCGTCACGCGCGGGTCGTCGGCAAAGGCTTGGCCCACCTGTTCGGCATGGCTGCCAGTGAGGAAGAGTCGGTTCAGGCTGTCACAGTGCAACACACTGCGCAGGGTTTGCGTTTGTTCGGGACTGACGGGCTGGCAGGCCCAGATGAAATCTATGTTGGGAATCATGTCGGAATGATGTTTGTGTGGGGATTGTCGGGTTAGGGGATTATAGGGTTATGAGGTTATAAAGTCACCAAAGAGCCCAAGGTCAGGTGGTGACGTTATTACCTCATCGCCTCATCCCCATAACTTCTCCCGAAGGTCATGCCTGCAAAATTAAGGCGTTTTTGCCAACGCCGTGCCTGTTTGGGTGGAAAAAGCGGTACAAATTGACCCTTGTCATGCTGGGCGAAACCTTCTGCACCCTCGGCGCGACAGTAAACCTTGAAGAGGAGCGGCAAAATAACCACAGTTAGGTATTGTGTGCTACGGGTGAAGCAGTTAATTTTGCACACTGGTTGACCGGGCAGGCAAGGCGCGGCATGGTGCTTTCACACGGCACAGGCCATGGGCCGCAGCTCCCGCAGAACAACCAGTAAAACAATTTGGCACTATGCAACTTTCAGACTTAAAGACAGGCCAGTGTGGCGTAATCGTGAAGGTGGCCGGCCACGGCGGCTTTCGCAAGCGCATTGTGGAAATGGGTTTTGTGAAAGGCAAGACGGTGAAGGTCGTGCTCAACGCCCCCCTGCGCGACCCCATAGAATACGAAATACTCGGCTACAAAATATCGCTGCGGCGCGAAGAAGCCCGCTTGGTGGAGGTAATCAGCGAAAGCGAAGCCCGCAACGACGTGCGGCTGCATGCCCCGAAAGCCCTGCAGGGACTGCCCGCAGCATCCGACGAGACCGAAGAGATGCGCTTGCAGTGGCAGGCACGTATGCGCTCGATGGCAGCCATGAAGCGCCGCACCGTGCGCGTGGCATTGGTGGGCAACCCCAACAGCGGAAAGACCTCGCTGTTCAATGCCGCCTCGGGCGGCCACGAACATGTGGGCAACTACAGCGGTGTGACGGTCGATGCGAAGACAGGACACTTTGACCTGACGGTGCGCGCCGCAGGCTGTCCCACGTCATGCAGCGGTTCCTGTGCCGGCTGTACCTCCTCACAGGCAGAGGGAGAAAAGGTATACCACTTCGAACTGGTTGACCTGCCCGGCACCTATTCGCTGACGGCATTCTCGCCCGAAGAGCTCTACGTGCGCCGCCACCTGATTGACGAGATGCCCGATGTGGTCATCAATGTGGTGGATGCCACCAACTTGGAGCGCAACCTTTACCTTACCACCCAGCTCATCGACATGAACCAGCGCATGGTTGTGGCCCTGAACATGTATGACGAGCTGGAAAAGGCAGGCGACAAACTCGACCACGGTCAGCTCTCTGCCCTGTTCGGCGTGCCCATGGTGCCCACTTCGTCGCGTTCGGGCTACGGCCTGCGCCAGCTGTTTGAAACGGTGATTGCTGTCTACGAAAGCCAGGGCCGCGACGAGACACTGGCCCGCCACATCCACATCAACCACGGTGCGGAGCTGGAGCAGAGTATTGACCGCATCAAGCGTGTGTTCCAACAGAACCAGTCGCTGCGCTCGCGCTACTCCACCCGCTGGTTAGCCATCAAGTTCCTGGAAGGCGACTCCGAGGCAGGCAAGTTGGTGGAACAGCTGCCGCAGCACGATGAGCTGGTGGCTGTGCGCTTTGAAGAGACCAAGCGCCTCACGCATGAACTGCACGAAACGCCCGAAAGCGCGCTGACCGATGCCAAATACGGCTTTGTCCAAGGTGCGCTGCGCGAAACCTACAAGCCGCAGGCCGCCCGGCCCGGACGTACGCTGACCGAGCGCATAGACCGCATCGTGACCCACCGCCTGCTGGGCTTCCCGCTCTTCTTCATTACGCTCTTTGTCGTGTTCTACGCTACTTTCCAGCTGGGAGCCTATCCCATGGAGTGGATAGAGTGGCTGGTCGGGAAGCTGTCGGAGTTCTTCACGATGTGCCTGCCGGAGGGCATCTGGCGCGACATGGTCGTTGACGGTGCGCTGGGCGGTGTAGGTGCTGTGATCGTGTTCTTGCCCAATATTCTCATTCTCTATCTTTTCATCTCGTTGCTCGAAGATTCCGGCTACATGGCCCGTGCCGCCTTTATCATGGACAGGCCCATGCACCGCATCGGGTTGCACGGCAAGTCGTTCATACCTATGGTCATGGGCTTCGGCTGCAACGTGCCTGCGGTCATGGCCACCCGCACGATAGAGAACCCGCGCAGCCGCTTGGTGACTATGCTGGTAGTGCCTTTTATGTCGTGTTCGGCCCGCATCCCCGTGTATGTCGTGCTGGTGTCGGCCTTTTTCCCGGCCTATGGGGCATGGGTGATGCTGGCCCTCTATGCCCTGGGCATTCTGATGGCTATGCTGATGGCCCGCATCTGGGGGCGCGTGCTGTCGGGCAACATGCCCGACCTGCCCTTTGTGATGGAGCTGCCTCCCTACCGTCTGCCCTCGTCGAAGTCGGTGCTGCGCCACACCTGGGAGAAGGGTCGGCAGTATCTGCGCAAGATGGGTGGCATCATCCTCCTTTTCTCCGTTGTTATATGGGCACTGAGCTACTTCCCCCGTGGTGCGGCCGACACGGAAGTAGCACAACCCGTAGCTCATGAACAAGTGGCCGAAACTACACCCGAAGGCTCTTGGATGGAACGCATGGGCCGTGCCGTCTCGCCTGTGTTTGCGCCCATGCATTTCGATTGGCGCATGAGTGTGGGCATCCTGTCGGGCGTCGGAGCCAAGGAGCTGGTGGTCAGCACGCTGGCCGTGATGTATGCCACGCCCGATTCGGAAGACGAAGAAGTGGCCGAAGCCGGTTTGGTCGAAGCCGTGCGAAGCCATACAGAACCGGCGGCAGCCTTGGCCTACTTGGTGTTCGTGCTGCTCTACTTCCCCTGTATCGCTACCTTGGTAGCTATCAAGAATGAGGGTGGAGGCTGGCGTTGGGCCATTCTGGCAGCCTGCTACACGACGGCCGTGGGCTATTTGGCCGCCTGGCTGACCTATCTGATTTTCGCCTGAGGTCAGGCGTCACGGTTGGCTATACTTATGATTGTTGCTGTCATTCGCGGACATTCACGGTCATTCGCGTCCCTCTCTTTGGGAACGTAAATTACCACGAATGGTCCGCGAATGGTCGTAAATGTTCGATAAGAGGCGACGGTGCACTGGGAGCGCAGGCTTATGTATCATCATCGGAACTCAAACGGATTAAAGCGGATTCTTCGATTCAATTCCGAGTGTGTTCCGATGATGAATCAAGGTGTTCATCGGAACTCAAACGGATGAAAACGGACTGTCAGATTAAGCTCCGAACAAGTTCCGAGGCAGAATCGCGCGCCCTTTATACGCATTTTTAAAGCTGGAAGAAACCTTCAGCCCTTCAGCAAGTTTCCCTCTGAGTATCAGTGAGAATGAAGGATTGGCTGAAGGGTTGAAGGATTTTTGCAAGGGTAAATACGCGTATATATATAGGGCGAATCAAATCGATTTCTGGGGGCATTCTATGGTTCCGGCATCCAGCCCGGCTCGATTTTATAGTCCCTATATAGAGCCAGAAGAACCTATGGTAGCCATAGGCAGATAGTCATAGCCAGAGTGCTATTGACAGAGCGTTATTGACAGAGAGGTTGCTCCCCTTGGGCATCGTGTGACGGATTCACCTCAAACAGTTCGGCGGGATATTCGATTTCGACCAGCGAGAGAGCATTACCCGGCATAGAGTCTCCGGCAGCCTGGCGGCTCTTTTTTTGTACCACCTGCTTGAAGTCGTCGAGCGAGAGGCGGCCGCGTCCCACCTCAATGAGCGTGCCGACTACCGCACGAACCATGTTGCGCAGGAAGCGGTCGGCAGTGATTTCAAACCGCCACAGGTCGTCGTCCACCTCTTCCCATCGCGCGCGGCTGACGTGGCAGATGTTTGTCTTGGCATCCGTGTGCAGCTTGGAGAAGCTGGTGAAGTCAGTCACTTCGAGCAGATGGGCAGCGGCACGGTTCATCCGTTCGAAGTCGAGCGGATAAGTAATGCGGGTGGCATAGTGAAGCCGGAAGGGGTTCTTGCGCGTATATATATAATAATGGTAGGTCCGGGCCGTCGCGTCGAAGCGCGCATGAGCCTCCGGCCGTACCTTGACGATGCGTTTGACCGCAATGTCGGGCGGCAGGATGCGGTTGAGCTTGTGGCACAGCTGGGAGAGGTCAGTCGCGTCGGGCGCATCGAAGTGCGCCACCATGGTGTGTGCGTGTACACCGGCATCGGTACGTCCTGCGCCGGTGACTTCGGTAGGCGTGCGCAGCAGGGTGGTCAATGCTTCGTTGACGCGTTGCTGCACGCTGATGGCGTTGGGCTGCACTTGCCAGCCGTGGTAGAGGGTGCCGTCGAACGAGAGGTAGACAAACAGGCGCATGTGGGGCAGAAGTTGTGGAAGTGAGTGGAAACAAAGAAGCGTGCCACCTCCCAAATCAAGGGAAGTGGCACGCGATATGAGAGATGTTGTTGTATGCAGCAGATTATGCTTCGGCGGTTTCGGCCACAACTTCGAAGGGAATTTCGGCAGAAACTTCCTTGTGCAGGCGTACGACAGCCGTGTAAGAGCCAACTTCCTTCACATCCTTCACTTCGATGGCCTTGCGGTCGATTTCGAGTCCCTGGGCAGCGAGTGCTTCGGCGATGTGCAGGCTGTTGACCGAACCGTAGATAGAACCCGTGCTGCTCACCTTGGTGGCAATCTTGATGGGCTCCACGTTGGCGAGCTTTTCAGCGAGAGCTTCAGCGTCAGCCTTGATTTTGGCCAGCTTGTGTGCGCGCTGCTTGAGGTTTTCGGCCAGCACCTTCTTGGCCGATTCAGAAGCAATGACAGCCTTGCCGGTAGGAATGAGGTAGTTGCGGCCGTAGCCGTTCTTTACGTTTACGATATCGTCCTTGTAACCCAGACCAATAACGTTCTCTTTCAGTATGATTTCCATGTCTTATTGCCTCCTCTGTTATTATTTCATCAAATCGGTTACGAAGGGCAGGAGAGCCAGGTGGCGTGCACGCTTCACGGCCTGAGCCACGCGACGCTGGTACTTGAGCGAAGTGCCGGTGATGCGACGGGGCAGAATCTTTCCCTGCTCGTTGAGGAACTTCTTCAGGAATTCGGGATCCTTGTAGTCGATGTACTTGATACCGCTCTTCTTGAAACGGCAATATTTCTTTTTCTTCACGTCCACGGTGGGCGGGGTGAGATAACGGATTTCAGATTGTGCTTGTGCCATGGTTTAGTCCTCCTTCTTGTTAAACTTGTTACGACGTTTGGCAGCGTATTCGGCTGCATACTTTTCGAGCTTCACGGTGAGGTAGCGAATCACGCGCTCGTCACGACGGAAAGCGGTTTCGAGCTTGGCCAATGCTACGGGCTCGCCCTTGAACTCGAGGAGCTGGTAGAATCCGGTGGACTTTTTCTGGATGGGGTAGGCCAGTGTCTTCAGACCCCATTCCTCTTCATTGATAATCTCAGCACCGTTGGCGGTGAGAATACCCTTGAACTTTTCGACCGCTTCCTTCATCTGTTGGTCAGACAAAACGGGAGTCATAATGAAAACGGTCTCGTACTGATTCATCATAATGTTTTGAATGAATGGTTGGTTTGTTGCAAAATTGCGGCGCAAAAGTAGACACTTTTTTTGAATGGGGCAAGCCTCACCTGCTTTTTTTGCCTGATAATGCCCGAGAAAAGCCTTGTCGGGCCCCAGTCTGATAGTTGGAGTGACGAAAAACTACCGTTCTTGACTCCTCGCTGGCAGCAGCTGGTCTCCAAAGGTAGGCTCGACATCGTAGAAGAGGCAGAAGTCCGGGCCAAGGCAGAGTGTCTGGTCGATGTGGGCACCGTCAGGCATACTCTACTTTGAAGGACGGAAGGAGGGGATTGTCAAGGCACGGCACGGACACTCGAAAGAGAAGCGCAGCGACTGCAAGCTGCTCGTCCTGGCCCTGTGCATCAATGCTGAAGGATTCATACGATACTCATCCATCCTTACAGGCAACACGGCAGACCTGTACTCCCTCCCCGACATGATAGACACCCTGTCGCAAAAGACATACACGCCATCAACTCCCAGGTAGAAGGTGGTGGGGTATCAATCAAAACAGTTTTCCGAATATCAAGGTTGGGTTAAGTACTGCTTGATGTTCGGGTAAACGGGAGATACTACAATGACAAGGGGGCTACATGACAGAACTGCTGTTCTATGCTGACTCTGTATTACACTTCACTCATCTTAATCATGTCCCATCCGCAGAACTGGATAATGATCTTATGCAACTGGGTACCCTGGCGCAAGACTTCCACCCTCGGGGCTGCTGCATAGCCGTTGATCTGCCCGACGGCCTCGTCCCATTGCTCCTGGGCTTTCTTCTCGGTATATTCCGACTTCGAGAGGTATTTCAGTTCGAGGATATAGCTGTGCTTCGACTGATAATGCGTCATGTTCGGAAGCAGGAAGAAGTCGCAATATCCGTGCTTCAGCTCCAGTTCGGGAGCTATGATATAATAATTGCAGAGACTAAGGTACGCCATAAAGAAGCCCTGTATGTTGCGCTCGCCCTCGATAGAGTCGCGCACGGAAGACAGTTGCTTGTAGCAGTCGCACATGTATTGCAGGGCATCATGCCAATTGCCGTCGAACGCCATACGTGTGAACATGGTGACAAGTTCCTTTGTGTTGATGTCACATACCGGCGAATAGTTCTCAATCAGGTAGTTATAGTATTGCATCCTCACATTGTTATTGGGAATGCCAAGAATGAGCTGCTGACCGTTTGTTCCCTTGATGGTAAGCATGCCATAGTAGAACAACAGGCTGATGAACACGTCGGGCTTGACCAACTGATAGGCAGGAAAGGAGGGAAGCACCTCGGACACGATTTCCCCCTCCTCGGCAATTTTGCGCAGTATGCCCTTGCGGTCACCGTCCAACTGGTCAAGACGTATCAGGTTTTTCAGCTTGTTGTAGTCGGTCTTGGTGTTCGGGTCAAGCATAATCTCAGGTGATGACTTGTACATCATATAGTTGCGGAGGTAGAACAACACCATGTCGCTGTTGAACACACGGTTGTCATCCGTGAGACACTCCTTGGCAAAACAATAGTTGTCATACCATGGCCTCATCTCCTCTATCATCGCCTCGATGTCGCAGTCGGCAGGCAAGCGGCCCGCATTCTTATAATACGTGAACATCTCGCGCACTTCTTCCGTGGAGAAGCCGAGCATCTTGTCGAAATAGAAGATGGTGGATATATTCCAACCAATGTTGAATCCGCTGGTAAGGTCGTCGAGGGTGACAGGACTTACGCCAGTGAAAAATATCCTCTCAAACGTGCCCTTGAACTTCTTGAACACGTCACGGTAGAATCCCTCGGCATGGGTCAGCTTGTGATACATCTCCTCACCCTTCTCGCTCAGCACGACATTGGTGAAGTTGTCATACTCGTCGATGATGAGATACATCGGGATGCGAAGCTCATTGGCTACAGTTGTTATCATTATCAACTTGTCTGTCCCGGAAGTAGATTCAAAGAATTCCTTGACAAAGTAGTCCGGATAATCGGCGGCATACTTGCGCACAAATGCGTCCAGCTGCCTCATCATATATTGGTCGAACTTCTTCTCCAGTTCATCAATAGAGCCCCCGATTCTCGAGAAGTCGAGATGCATCACCTGGTAGCGTCCCATCAGCTCCGTGGGGTGCTTGCCTATCCACAGCGAGCCGAATAATTCCTCAAACTGGTCTTTCTTCGCCTTGTCGTAGTATGTCTTGAGCATGCTCAGCAGCAGGCTCTTGCCGAAGCGGCGAGGGCGGATAAACATGAGGTTGTTGGGTTGAGCCTCTATCTGAGGTATATATATAGTCTTATCCACGTAATAGAAGTTCTCCCTCATTACGTACTCGAAGTCTGACACTCCGTATGGTAGTTGCTTAACCTTATTCATACTCGCGACATTTTTGAATACTTGATTGTGCAAAGATACGACAATAGTTCGCGCCACAAAGCTTTTACTTCTTTTATTCCTTTTGTGGACTATGGCCAATTTTGTACAAGAGCCGCGGACAAGAAGCTGGACAAGAATCTGGAGGAACTTTACATTCCGTGCAGCAAAGGGCCCGACTATGCGCAGGTTGTGTTACCTTTGCAGCACCAAAACGAAAATGCATTCCTATATATAATATGTACTATATATCCAAAACGATTGAGGTGGCTTTTGCGCACCAGCTGAAACTGACCTATGAGAGCAAGTGCCGCCGGCTGCATGGACACAATGGGCTGATAACGATCTGTTGCTGTTCGGAAACGTTGGACGAGAATGGCATGGTAGTGGACTTCAGCCATGTGAAGCAGCAGGTGAAGGAGAAACTCGACCACCAGTGTATGAATGAGCTGTTCGACTTCAACCCTACCGCCGAGAACCTGGCGCGCTGGATTGCCGAACAGGTGCCCAACTGCTACAAGGTGACCTTTCAGGAGTCAGAAGGCAATGTGGCCTGCTATGTCAAGCCCGGTTTTGAACACGTGACATTTTAAGGCAGTGCTTCGAAGATGCGGGTAAACGAAATATTCTATTCGTTGCAAGGCGAAGGCTTCTATGTGGGAACGCCTTCGGTGTTCGTGCGCTTTTCGGGTTGCAATCTGCATTGCCCCTTTTGTGACACCCAGCATACAGAAGGGTGCACAATGACAGAGGAAGCCATCTTGCAGGAAGTGCAGCGTTACGGGGCGCGCCATGTGGTGCTGACCGGCGGCGAACCTTCATTGCAGCTCACGGAGAGTCTGGTAGCAGGCTTGCACCGCTTGGGCTGTTTTGTGGCGGTCGAAACCAACGGCACACGCTCATTGCCGGCAGGAGTCGACTGGATTACGCTATCGCCCAAGGATGCCTTTGTCAACGAATCGGCCGCGCGGATTGCCTTGTCGGAATGCCATGAGCTGAAGGTGGTGTTTATGGGAACAGCGTTGCCCGATTACGGCCACATTCAGGCGCGACACCGCTTTTTGCAGCCTTGCGACACAGGCAATGCTGCGGAGAATGCCGACATCCTTTCGGCTACCATAGCCTATTGCAAGCAACACCCCGAATGGCGGCTGTCGCTGCAAACGCACAAGTGGTTGGGCATTCGGTGAGGTGGAGGCAGGTGATGGACTGGAACCGGGTCGCAACAGCAGGCTGGATGCCTGCTCTCCCAGTGCTGCGTCGTCTCCTGTTTCCGGTCTGTCCGCAGATTTTTTCTGTCCGCAGATGTTAGACAGATGTATGTTTGAAATCTGCGGGTCAAATAGACGCAGCAGGCAGGATACCTGCCCTCCCAGTGCTGCGTCGTCTGGACATTACCGCCTACCCACCGGAATCTGGAGATAATACGCTTGATATTCTACTGACCGTGCTCGCTATAGCTTCCTGTAGGACACAAAAAAAGGAGGTCGCTGGACCTCCTTTTTGGTACACTCTCAGGGGCTCGAACCCTGGACCCACTGATTAAGAGTCAGTTGCTCTACCAACTGAGCTAAGAGTGCATGTCGCTTTGCCAAGCAAACAACTGATGAATGAAAGTGTACACTCTCAGGGGTTCGAACCCTGGACCCACTGATTAAGAGTCAGTTGCTCTA
>CAMBOH010000032.1 GCA_945869305.1 uncultured bacterium | reverse complement strand
AAGGTAAAGGGATGAATGATTGTGTACAAGGCGGCATCGCGGATACGCTTACGGATGCTGAAGGATACCTGCGTGGCTGAACCTTCCTGAAGGGTTTGAAAACAAAACCCTTCAGCCCGTTTCCTTCTGAATCTCAATGAGAATGAAGGGTCGGCTGAAGGGTTGAACGATTTTTGCAAGGATAAATACGCGTATATATATAGGGCGAATCGGCCTTAGGGATATGCTGTAAATCCGGCATCCCGCTTGGACTGATTCATAGTACACCCCATAACACCACAGGGAATACTCAAGGTGGGATGTTGCGCCAAGGACTGGGAGAGCAGGCCTGCTCTTGTCACTCAAGCAGGCAAGATGCCTGCTCTCCCAGTGCGCCAAACGCCTCATTTCTTCGGTCAATACGAGGTTTTTTGTTGTTTGGTAGCTTCGTTTCATGCCATAATCCGCAGCTTCAGATAAGACAGGCTACGCCCGGCCATGAAGCTCTGGCTAGCTTGGCTTCATTGTTCCCACTTGCACTATCTTGAACAAGACAGTATGGCGCAGCGGTGCGTTTGGCACGGCTTTTGCTTTCGGTCGGTCAACAATAATCAGCTAACAATCTATTAAAGCAATGATGATTCAAAAAGGCAACATCGGTATCACTACCGAAAACATTTTTCCTGTAATCAAGAAGTTCCTGTATAGCGACCACGAAATCTTTCTGCGCGAAATTGTGAGCAATGCCGTCGATGCTACACAAAAGCTCAAGACACTGGCCGGACGCGGCGAGTTCAAGGGCGAGATGGGTAACCTCACCGTGCGCGTGAGCATTGACCCGGAAGCCAAGACGCTGACCGTGAGCGACCGCGGTATCGGCATGACGGCCGAGGAGATTGACCGCTACATCAACCAGATAGCCTTCTCGGGAGCCAATGACTTCCTGGAGAAGTACAAGGACGACGCGTCGGCCATCATCGGCCACTTCGGTCTGGGCTTCTACTCTGCCTTCATGGTAGCCGAACGCGTGGACATCGTGACACGCAGCTACCGGGAGGATGCACAGGCCGTGAAGTGGACGTGCGACGGGTCTCCGGCCTTCGAAATCGAAGCCTGCGACAAGGCAGACCGGGGAACGGACATCGTGCTCCATCTGGCTGACGACTGCAAGGAGTTTCTCGAAAAGAGCAAGATCACAGAGCTGCTCAACAAGTATTGCCGCTTCCTGCCCGTGGAGATTGCCTTTGGCAAGAAGACAAAGTGGGAGGACGGCAAGGAAGTGGAGACCGATGAGGACAACGTGGTGAACGACACCGCACCGCTCTGGACCAAGACGCCCGCTTCGCTCAAGGACGAAGACTACAAGGACTTCTACCGGAAGCTCTACCCCATGGCCGACGAGCCGCTGTTCTGGATTCACCTGAATGTGGACTATCCCTTCAACCTGACCGGTGTGCTCTACTTCCCGCGCATCAAGAACAACATCGACATTCACCGCAACAAGATACAGCTCTACTGCAACCAGGTGTTTGTGACGGACCAGGTGGACAACATCGTGCCCGACTTCCTCACACTGCTGCACGGTGTGATCGATTCGCCCGACATTCCGCTCAACGTGAGCAGAAGCTACCTGCAGAGCGATGCCAATGTCAAGAAGATTGCCTCCTATATTACCAAGAAGGTGTCAGACCGCCTGCAGGGCATCTTCAAGAACGACCGCAAGGACTTTGAGGAAAAGTGGGACAGCCTGAAGCTGTTTATCCATTACGGCATGCTGTCAGAACAGGATTTCTATGACAAGGCCAAGAACTATGCACTGTTGAAGGACACGGAAGGCAAATGCTTTACCTACGATGAATACCGCGAGCTGATCAAGGACAACCAGACCGACAAGGACGGCAACCTCATCTACCTGTATGCCACGCAACGCGACGAGCAGTTTGCCTACATTCAGGCTGCCCGCGACAAGGGTTACAGCGTGCTGCTGCTCGACGGCGAACTCGACACGCCGTTAGTCGGACTGCTCGAACAGAAGTTTGAGAAATGCCGTTTCAGCCGTGTCGACGGCGATGTGGTAGACCGTCTGATCCGCAAGGAGGAGGAAAAGAGCCTGTCGCTCAGTGCCGCCGAGGCCAGCTCGCTGAGTGGTGTCTTCACAGCCCGTATGCCCAAAATCGACAAGGCAGAGTTCCATGTCGAAACAGCCCCCTTGGGCGAGCAGGGTGCTCCCGTGGTCATCACGCAGAGCGAGTATATGCGACGCATGAAGGACATGAGCCGCTACCAGCAGGGCATGGGCTTCTACGGCGAGATGCCCGACATGTACAACCTGGTGCTCAATGCCGACCACCGGTTGGTGAAGGAGGTGCTGGCCGACATGCAGCAGGCAGTAGGCAGCCGCCTGCAGCCCATCGAAAGTGAACTGAAGGGGCTCGAGGCGCGCAAGCAGGCTGTAGAGGAAAGCCAGAAGGACAAGAAGTACGACGAGCTGACCGACGACGACAAGGCACAGCTGAAGCAGGTGAACGACGACATCGAGGCGCAGGAGAAGGCGCGTCGCGAGGTGTGGAGCGACTATGCCGGCCAGAATCCGGTAGTTCCCCAGCTCATCGACCTGGCCCTGCTGCAGAACGGCCTGTTGCGCGGCGAGGCACTGAGCAAGTTCATTGCCCGTTCAGTAGAACTGATTAAATAAGGTTTCTCCATGAAATCTATGCTTTTATCGGTCTTGTTAGGGCCGTGGCTGGCCATGAGTGCCTGCCAGCATACCAATGACAAAGAGGCTGACGCTCAGTCGGCCTCTTTGTCGTTGGCTGCTCCTGCTGCCGAAGACGACGTTGTGGCGGCCGGGCGCGACAGCCTGCTTTCGCTGTGCCTGTACACAGCGGAAGACTCCATGCGTGTTGAGGCATTGTTGCGTCAGGACGTGGGAGCGAACGATGTGTTGCACTATGCCCGTCAGTTTTTGGGTGTGCCCTATGTGGGCGGAACGCTTGAGCAGGCCGACCCAGAGCGGCTGGTGGTGAACCTGCGGCAGCTGGACTGCACCACGCTGGTCGAAACGGTCGGAGCACTGGCCCTGACCAAGCGGCAGGGCAGCGAACGCTTTTCTGACTATTGTGCCAATCTGATGCGCCTGCGTTATTGGCACGGGCGGATGGACGGCTATCTGTCGCGCCTGCACTATTTCACCTGGTGGATGCACGACAATATGGACAAGGGGCTGTTGGCCGAGGTGACCGATTCGCTTCATTGTACGGCTCCCATACGGGTGAACAACCACTACATGTCGGCCCATCCTGACAGATACCGCTTTCTGAAAGCCCATCCGGAGTGGGTGGACAGTATAGCCCGGATGGAGCAACGCTATAACGGCGACGACGGCTTTTATCTTCCCGAGGCCGCTACGGGTCTGGGCCATAAGGACTTGGGCTTTGTCCGCGACGGCGACTTGGTGGCCATCGTGACGAGCAAGGCTGGACTGGACTATTCGCACTTGGGGTTTGCGGTGTGGGGCAGCGATGGCCGCCTGCACTTGCTCAATGCCTCGTCTATTCACCACAAGGTGGTGGAAGAGCCCAAGACCTTGCGGCAGTATCTGCGTGAACATCCTACCTCAGTGGGGGTGAGGGTCTTCAGGCTGGTTACTTCGTAGTTTAGGTTATGAGGGATAAGGTTATAAGGTTATGAGGGATAAGGTTATGAGGTTATAAGGTTATGAGGGATGAGGTTATGAGGGATAAGGTTATGAGGTTATAAGGTTATAAGGTTATGAGGGATGAGGTTATAAGGTTACTGTCTAAAGGCAAGGCTGCTCAGTGAGTAATTTTATAACCTCATAACCTTATCCCTCATAACCTTATTTATAACCTCATAACCTCATAACCTTATCCCTCATAACCTCATAGCTTTATCCCCCAGCCCCCGGCTTATGGCTTAGCTTAGAAGGTGGTATGTTCCACCTCGCTGGCCTGGGCGTATTGTGTGAGCAGCCGTTCGGTCAGACGGACCGTTTCATCCAGTTGCTGGCTGTTTCCGTCATAGCCGTTTATGAGAACAAGCAGCCGGCAGGTATCGGGCGAAAGCATGGTTCGGGTGCTGTCGCTGGTCGGGGTGGCAAAAGGACCGGTCTGGTCGCGGTAAACGGGCAGGTTCTCAATGTTCAGCGGGCCGCGTCCGATGCCTTCGTAGGGCTCGCCGGCATGGCCAAAGTCCAGCTCGATGTCGGGGTGCGGGAGCTTGTCGGCATCGAGTGCGGCCGTAGAGTAGCCGCTGAACAGAGAGGCCAGGTTGACCGTGTCGACCAGGGTGTCGACCCTGTAGAGCGGCTTGCCCTGCAGCACACGGCGGGCCAGCTGTTCGCAGGCAGGTCGGTAGCGGCTTGGGTCCTTGCCGGCTGCCTTGTAGGCATTGCGTGTGGCAGCAATGCCCGGACGCAGTTTGAGGCTGTCGGGTGTGAATTGTTGGCGCAGTTGTTGGGCGAAGGCTTCAATCTCCTGCCACAGGGCCGGCGATGAAGGGGAGTTCTGAACGGTAGCTGTAATGGCGGCACCGACAAAGTCGGGGCAGAGGGCGCGGAAGCGCGGGGTAGGGGTGATGGTATATCTCATGTTCGTGAAGTATGGCCGCAGAGCAGCTGGTAGGCACAGTAGGTGCAGTAGTTGTCGAAGTGTGTGGGTTCAAACGGGGTTTCGGGGTCGATGATTTCGGCCAGCGTGTCGCATAGCTTTTCGCGGAACTGGCCGGCCATTTGCTGAAAGTGCATGACGGGCTGGTGGTCAATGCAGATGTGGGCCGTGTAGCCCGGGGCCGACATGCTCGGAATGTAGTAGAGCATGGGCACGATGGGCAGCTGGCTGTTGGGGGTGCAGGTGAGGGCGTAGAGCATTGCCTGCATGGGATTTTCGGGATACGAACGGCTGTGGGTGAAGAAATCGTCGAACTCATAGGATGGAGCATCGTGCTTGCGTCCGGTCTTGTAGTCAATGATGCGCATGCAGTGGGTACCGTCGGGCAGCATGGCCTCGTCGCGGCGGTCTATGTCTCCGTAGAGCGTGATGGGCACAGTCCCGTTGCCGAACTTTACGGGCAGAGTGATGCTGTGCTCCTGTTCGGCCTCGATCACCTTGAACCACTGTGCGGGCAGCTTGCCGTGTCGTCCGCCGCCTGCCTCACACTTCAGCAGCTGTGTGAGATAGCTGACGACGGCATGGGCTGTGATGTGGTGGGCCGGTATCTGGAGCTCGTCGAAGCATTCGTTCGTGAGTTGCACTATCTGTCGCGTTCCACCTTGTTGCAGAAAGCGGTTGATGGCTTCGGGCGTGACAGGGCGCGTGTGTGCGTCGAGCTGCTCCGTAAACAGCCGTTCGGCTGCCCGGTGGAACACCGAACCGAAATCGTTGGCTTTGATGATGGGGTCGTTGGTCTGGGGAGCCTCCAGCTTTTCTATATAGTGGTAATAGAACTGGAGCGGACACTTGAAGTAGGTCTTCAGGGCCGAAGGCGAAATCCGGGTGAGCAGCGGACCTTTTTCTGCATCGGCTGGTGAAGAGTCATCGTGGATGGAAGTGGCGGTAGCGGCTACAGCCTGGACGACAGGCGAAAGGCTCACGCAGCGCGGTGTGCTTTCGAGGACAGCGTGCTGAATGGGCAGCCGTCCTTCAGTCTCAACGAGCAGCGCTCGCATGAAGCGCGACATCTCACCGCGGTTCAAGCCTTCGGTCGAGGTGTTGTAGAGCAGTTCCACGTGGTTGGCGCGTTGCAGCAGCCGGTGAAAGTAGTAGGCATAGACGGCCACTTGACGGTCGGGGGTAGTCAGCCGGTGCTGTTTGCGAATCAGGTAGGGGATGAACGAACCGTCGTTTCCCTTGGCGGGCAGTACGCCTTCGCCAACCGACAGCATGATGAGATTGTCGAAGTCCAGACAGCGGGTCTCGAGCACACCCATGACCTGTAGGCCCACGGCCGGTTCGCCATGGAAGGGGATGGTGGTGGTGCGCAGCACCTGGTTGATGAGCTTGAACAGGGTGTCCAGCTGAACGGGCAGCCGGCCACCTTCGACCAGCCGCGCCATGCGGTTGAGAGTCGTGTAGGTTTGGAAGAAGGCTTCGGTGTCGAGCACACGCATCTGCGGGTCTGTCCCCTCGTCGGCTTCTCCCTGTCGGCGTGCCTCGTCGGCCGTTTGCTGCAGCAGCCGTTGCAGATAGGGCAGGCAGGCTTCGCCGGTCGGTAGCGCGAAGCGGGTGTTGCCCTTGGCAGTGTCACGCTGGCTTACGGCTTCGGCATCGAGTTCAGCTTCGATTTGCCGCATTTGCCGTTGCAGGCAGGCATACGCCTGGGTGTGGCTAAGCTGGAAACCCTTGGTGATGTTCACCTCGCTTACCTGCGGAGGGAGTGCGTGCAGCACGGGTTGTAGCAGGAGCTCGTTACACAGCACGACTGCCGTGCGCTGGGCCTTCGTGGGGTTGAAGTGGGAAGGGTCTTCCAGCCATTGGGCCACGTGTTGCGTCTGTGCCAGTTCGGTGGGAGCCCCGACATATCGAATTGTGCGTGTGTCCCGCTGTTTCATCAGGTTGTCGAAGCATCCGGAAGCCTCATCGAGCGCATTGGGGAAGTCGCGCAGGTTGGCCTGCATGAAAAGTCCTGCTTCGTGAAGCGTTGTGGCGCAGTTCTGGTGGGCATAGTAGGTGTCGTAATCCCAGTAGAAGAGAGCCTTGCCCTCCTCTTGCAGTACGCTGAACAGGGTGTGTTCCACGCGGTCGATGACATTGAAGCCGACAAAGGCCACATGCTGCAGCTCGTCGGGGACAGCCAGCGTGTGGTGTTCGAGGGCTTCGGCCACTTCGCGAAAGAGCTGTCCCTCGTAGGCTTCGCCGCTTTGCGCCAGGTCGTTGCGCAGTGCCTGATAGAGTTCGAGCAGGTGGTCCCACAGCCGGGTGAAGTTCGTGCGCAGGTGAGTGAGCTTCTCCTTCGAAAAATCGCGCACAAAGCGGTTGAGCTGTGCAATCTGCTCTTCGGTCAGATAGTCATGGCTTTCGAGTTCGCCATAGTCGCGCAGGTCGCGAAACACCTTGGCGGCATCGGCGCGGTTCTTGTCGATGTCGTCGAAGTCAGCCAGCAGCCTTTCGCCCCAGCCATAGAAGAAGTCGAGTGATTCGTCGCTTCCCGTCAGCCGGGTATAGTGCTGATAGAGTCGGCACACTGTATCGATAGGGTCGGCCATGCGTTTGTCAGTGAGCGAAAGGAAAAGCTCGCTGATGGTGAGGTAGCGGGGCGACCAGACAGGGCGGCTGTCGGCAGGCAGCAGGTATTCGTTGAAGAACAGGCTGGCTCGCTTGTTAGGGAAGATGACAGCCGTATGGCTCAAGTCGGAGCCGATGCGCTGAAGCAGGTTATCGGCCACCAGTTCCAGAAAATGTTTCAAGGTATAGGAGAGTTTTTGGGGGAAGTGAAAGCCCTGGGAGCCACAGTGATGTGCAGGAATCCGCAGGGGAGAGCAGGCAGGGGCCTGCGTGGATGTGTGGGCATGACAGGAGCAGGCCTTCGCCGTTCTCCCGGTCACTGTTGGCCCTGTCAACTTTCGACTTCAGGTGTCACTTCGACAATCCTGCCCGTAAGCAGATACAGCAGATAGCCCTTGGCACGGGAGTGTCCCATCTGTTGCAAGGCGTGCAGATAGCCTTGCACTTGTACGACGTGCTCCTCATCGTATTTGGCCAGCTTGTAGTCAATCACCACCCATTCATCGTTGCGTGTCATGACCCGGTCGGGCCTGATGACCTTCAGCCTTCCGCTTTCGTCGCGGGTCAGCATGTTGCATTCGTTGAACAGTTTCCAGGAGCTGTCAAACCATGGGGCAATGCGCGGGTCATTCAGCCGCTTGCCGGTCAGCTGCTGCAGCTGCTGTCGTTGCCGGTCGGTAATCACGCCCTCGGTGAGCAGCTGTCGCAACACGTGCGGCACATCGTGCGCCGTGCGAATCATCGACAGCACCTGGTGCATCAGCTTGCCTTGGTTGATGTAGTCGTTGTCTGCAGTTGGTGAGGTGTTGTCTGCATGGCTGTCAGTGTCACCTTGCAGTTCGCTGATGAAGTCGCGTGCACGGTTGGACTGCCTGAACACCACCTGGGCCGGCGAGTCAGACAGGCTGACAGCCACCTTGTCAATGCGTTGGGGGTCCAGCGGGTTGTGGTGTCCGGCGTCGGTTGTGTCGTCCGCAGCTTTGGAGCGGAACGGCTGCAACGTGCCGTACACCTTTACCGAATCGGCCTCAGCCTGTGCCGGAGCCTTGCCACGTGAGGCGGAGCCTTTTCCCTTGGGCGCATCCTGCTTCTGGTTGACAAACGCATCGACCAGTTCGCCCACCGTGTTGTTTTCAGCCTTGCACCACACCAGCAGGTTCTCCTCGGCACGGGTGAAGGCCACATACAGCTCGTTCATGCTGTCGATGCGTTGCTGCAGGTGTTCATGGCGGTAGTAAGGAGCAAAGGCAGAGCGCTTCACCTTCTTGGAGGCATAGCATCCGACCGGTGTCAGAGGCAGCTTGTTCCAGGGCTCAGGCAGCTCGGCCGTGCTGCACCACAGCATGTCGTCGGGAAAGTCACGGTCAAGCTTCCAGTTACAGAAAGGCAGCAGCACAGTGTGGCGTTGCAGTCCTTTCGACTTGTGGATTGTCATGATGTAGGCCGCATCGTTCGTGCCGACTGCCACCGACTGCCGGCACAGCGTAGCCTCCCAATGCTCCAGAAAGTCCGGCACGTCAGAGCCGTGCTCATCCACATAGGCCAGCACCTTGTCGAGAAAGGCATAGAGATAGGCCGACTGTCCCATGCCCTGCGCCTCGGCTTGTGGCAGCGCGAAGAGGCGCATCAGCCGCTGGCACAGTTCGTAGAGCGGCAGCTTCAGCCACACCTCGCGCCGGGCAACTAACTGTTCGAGTGTCTCGCGGCCAAAGGGCGCGTGTAGGGCCTGTCCCATCTTCAGGCACACCTCGCGTGCCACGGTATGGTCAGGGTCAGCCAGATATTTCAGCGCGTGTACCAGCAGCATGACGGCAGGTGAGGCCGTCAGCTTGAAGGCTTCGTCGCTGGTGAGCGGTATGTGGGGGTGTTGCTTCGCAAAGTACTCAATGATGCGTTGCGTTTCCTTCTTGGTGCGCACGAGGATGCCCATTTGGCCGTAGGGTACTCCCCATTCGTTTGCCAGCAGCTCGATTTGGGCGGCCATATCCTCCATCGTATCTTCTTCGGCAGTCTGTTTGCCCGACACGGCCACGCGCACAAAGCCCGCTTCGGCCTTGGGCTTCACCTTCTGGTTCACGTGGGCATAAATGTGCTGCAGCTCGTCGGTTTGTGCCAGCCGGTCTTCCCGGTTGGCCTGGTCCACCCTTTTGCAGGCAAACTCAAAGAAGTTGTTGTTGAAGTCCACCACCTGCCTTTGGCTGCGGTAGTTCGTGTCGAGCGGTTCGGTGTCGATGTCGATGCCGGTCCGGGCCATTTCGGTCCCCATGTTCCCCAATATGCTCCAGTCACCGCCGCGCCAGCGGTAGATGCTCTGTTTTACGTCGCCCACCAGCATGCAGCCGTCACCTTGGGCCATGTTGTCGAGTATGAGTCGCTTGAAGTTGCTCCACTGTAGCCGCGAGGTGTCCTGGAACTCGTCGATCATGATGTGGTTGAAGGTAGTCCCCGTGCGTTCAAACACAAACGAGGCATCCTCCTTTTGCACCATCTTGTTGAACAGGTCGGGCGTCTTGGCCAGCATGAAACTGCCCGATTCGGCATTGATGCAGCCCACCTCGCGCGCAATGGCCCCGAGCAGGCACAGCGGAGACAGCTTGTTGAGCATGATTTCGCTGGTGGCCAGAGGCAGCGAATACTGTTCCAGAGCCTGCAAGGCGTGGACTATGGCCTGTGCCACCTCTTCGGCATAGCCTCGGTAGCTGCTGTCCTGTTGGTACGACTTGTTCAGCAGAGATTCAGCCTGTTCGGTGGCCTTCAGCATGGTGGCGTTGGGTTCGGCCGTACAGTCTCCCTGTATCAATGCAGCGGCGAACTTGCCCATCCCGCTGAAGGATTTGAGCTTCGAGGCATCCAGCCCGTCGGGCGGCAGCGTGAGCAACTGTTCGAGGGGAGCGGCAGCACTGGCCAGCTTCTCGCGTGCTTGGCCCGCCATCTGTCGCAGCTCACCCTTCAGGGCGTTGATGCTGGCCACGTCGTGAAGCAGAGCGTCCAGTTCGTTCTCGTTTTGCAGGTATTCGTCGCGAAAGAGGTTTTGCATGGCAAAGGCCTTCAGGTCGCGTGCGATGTTCCAGCCCTTGTCATCCTCGATGTGTTCCTTCATGTAGTCGCCCACCAATCTGGCAGTGCGCTGGCTGGACTTGTTGGTGCGCCCCACACTGAGCAGCATGCGGTCGACCGCCCTGCCCACGACCTCTTCGGTGTCGAGGTCCACCTTGAAGCCACGCGACAGGTTCAGTTCGTGGGCCAGGTTTGACAGGAGCGACTGGAAGAAGGAGTCGATGGTTTCCACCCTGAAGCGGTCGTAATTGTGGAGCATGGCAAGCAGGGTGGCCTGGGCACGCCGCGCCACCGTTTCGGCAGGCAGTTGCAGCCGTCGGAGCAGGTCATTCATGAACCCTTCGTCCAGTCCTCCTTTCGCCACATTATACAGCTGGGTCAGGATGCGGTCTTTCATCTCGCCAGTAGCCTTGTTCGTAAAGGTGACGGCGAGAATGTGCGCGTAGTCCGACGGCGAACCGGACTGGAGCGCCAGCGCGATGTATTCAAGTGCCAGACGGTAGGTCTTGCCTGAACCTGCCGAGGCTTCGTATATTTTCAGTTTCAACGTAGGTGGGTATTTAATGAGGTCGTCTCCTTAGGTCGTGGGGCTATGGGATGTGTCAGTGGCACTTGAGCGTTCGGGGAATCAATCCTTCCGACAGTGACAACGTCAGCTCATAACCTTGTCCCTCAAGCTTCAGAGGGCAACCTCAGCAACATGCCGCAAATGTAGGCAAAATCCGTGAGAGAGGTAGTGCCATTGTGTCAAAACGGGCCATGAACCATCGAATCCGGCCGATTCCGGGCAGGCAGTTCTCCATCACATCTTGCCGGCTTCACGCCGCAGCCGCACGGTGTGGGTCCGAACCGTTGTCTGTGAGACACGACGGAGCGCATGATAAAGAGCTTGGCCGGCTGTCCGTTTGCACTTAATTGTCCATAAAGTGGCGGTATGTGGAATTTACTTTGTAGTTTTGCGCGGTTTAATAGCTAATCATCCATCCGCTTGGTAACGAAGAATGCAATAAAATATGTGCGCTCGCTCAGCGTGAAGAAGTTTCGCGATGCAGAGCAAAGCTTTGTGGCAGAAGGCCCCAAGGCCGTAGCCGACTTGTTGGCACTGCTGCCCTGCCGCCAGCTTTATGCCACGCCGCACTTCTTGCAGGACTTGCCGGCTTCCGTATTGCATCAGGTCGGGCAGTTACACGAAGTGACCCCCGACGACATAGAACGCCTTTCGCTCTTGCGTGCTCCGCGCGAAGCCGTGGCCGTCTTTGAGCGTCCGTCATGGAGCCACGTGGCGGGTGAAACGTTGGACCATTTGCCGGCCTCCGAACTCTGTTTGGCACTCGATGGCATACAGGACCCCGGCAATGTGGGCACCATCGTGCGTCTGGCCGACTGGTTTGGGATCACCCACCTCTTTGCTTCGCCCGACACGGCCGACGTGTTTGCCCCGAAGGTGGTTCAGGCAACCATGGGTTCGGTGGGCAGAGTGCAGGTGCATTATCTCGATTTGCCCGACTTTTTGCGCCGCCTGCCCGCCGAGGTGCCAGTCTACGGGACCTTTCTCGACGGACAGAACCTCTATGCCCAGAAATTGCAGCCTCACGGTGTGCTGGTCATGGGCAACGAGGGCCGGGGCATCTCTCCCTCGGTCGCGCAGTTGGCCAACAGGCGGCTCTACATACCCAACTATCCGCCCGGACGCGCTACAGGCGAAAGCCTGAATGTGGCTGTGGCCACCGCCATCGTTTGTGCTGCCTTCAGGCGAGAGGCTTTCGGGTAGCCTGGAGGACTTGCTGAAATGACAATGAAAATGATATAAAAGGAGGCATCTATGTTTGAGCTTCACTCCATTTGTCCTGACTATCTTCCCATAGCTGTTGTGGCTTTTTGTGCGCTGCTGGTACTGCTGCTCTACATGCTGCGTTGGCATCGGGGCAGGCTGGCAGCCAAATATGCCGGGTGGCAGCATGAGGCCCAGCAGGTGGAGGTGGCTACCCACGATGCCTATTACGGTGGGCAGGCAAAGGGCAGGGCAGACTATCCCAAGGTAAGCATCGTCGTGCCAGCCTGCAACCAGCTGGCAGACTTGCAGTTCCAGCTGCCCCGTCTCTTGGCCCAACGCTATGCCGGCAAGTTCGAGGTAATCGTTGCCGACCAGCTTTCAGACGACGGCACGGAGGAGTACGTCAAGCACTTGCAGCAGGAACACCCCAACCTGCGCAGCACCTTTGTGCCAGCCACATCGCGCCACATAGAACTGCGCAAACTGGCCGTCACGTTGGGCATCAAGGCCGCTTGGAGCGATTGGGTGATAGTAGTGAATCCGGAGACCTCGCCCGACACCCTCGACTGGTTGCAGCACTACGCCGAAAATCTGGGTGCGGAACTTGACTTTGTCGAGGCGTACTATAATTATGAAGACGATGGCAGCCTTGCCGCCCGTCGGGCCATATTGGAGCGTGTCCAGCAGTTCGGTCTGCGGCTGCAGGCCTTCGAGTCAGGCGTGATGTTAGGCTGCGAAACGGCCAACTTCGCCGTGCGCCGTTCGGCTTTCGTGGCCGGTCCGGGCTTCTCCGACAGCCTGTGTCTGCCATTTGGCGAAGAAGACCTCTATGCCACGTGTCAGGTAGACCCTCGCCGTGCAGCCTTCCTGGCATCGCCCGACACCCGACTTACCGAAGAAATGCCCTCCACGTCATGGCTTCGCACCCAGCGCGTGCGTCATGCAGAGGTCGTGCGACACTATCCGGCCCGGGCCCGCCGCTATCTGTGGAGAGAGCGTTGGGCCGATGTCTGCCTGTGGCTGTTCATGCTGTCAGGCGGTGGCTATGTCGGGTGGCGCGTGGCAGCCGATTTGCTCCTCAACGCCTACAATTCCGCCCACCTGTGGACCGATGCCGCGATGCTGGTGCTGTGGTGTGTGGTGGTTATGGCTCCCATCCTGTCGCTCCGTCGCAGCCTGAAGGCCTTGAAGGAACGCCGTTATGGCTTGTATGTGCCGCTGTCAGACGCCTTGCGCCCCCTGCGCGGCTTTTACAACCACCTGTCACGGCGTTTGCGCCGGAGGAACTTCGTGCGCAGATATCTGTAATGAAGAGTTTGGAGTCTGTAATGTGGGTTGGAAGTCTTGTGGTTGGAACAGACTTGTCAACTTCAACTCTTCAACTCTCAACTCCTCAACTCTTCAACTCAACTCTTCAACTCTTCAACTCTCAATTCCTCTTTATAAACTTAAACCTCTTCAACTCTCAACTCCTCTCATACGTATGCCAAAAATTTCAGAACGTGCCGTGGTGATGCCCGAATCACCGATTCGCAAACTGGCTCCTTTGGCCACAGCAGCCAAGGATCGCGGCATCCATGTCTATCACCTCAACATAGGACAGCCCGACCTGCCAACTCCCGAGGCAGGCTTGAACGTGTTGCGACACATTGACCGCAAGGTGCTGGAGTACAGTCCCAGCCAGGGATTCCGCAGCTATCGCGAGAAGCTCACGCACTACTATGCGAAATACAACATCCATCTTTCGGCTGACGACATCATCGTCACCTCGGGCGGTTCCGAAGCTGTGCTCTTCGCCTTTCTTTCGTGTCTGAACCCCGGCGACGAAATCATCGTGCCCGAACCGGCTTATGCCAACTATATGGCATTTGCCATCTCGGCCGGTGCACATATCCGCACCATAGCCACGACGATTGAAGAGGGCTTCAGCCTGCCCAAGGTCGAAAAGTTCGAGGAGCTGATCAACGAGCGCACCCGAGCCATCTTGATTTGCAACCCCAACAACCCCACCGGCTACCTGTATACGCGGCGCGAGATGAACCAGATTCGTGACCTCGTGAAGAAGTACGACCTCTACCTCTTCTCCGATGAGGTCTACCGTGAATTTATCTATACGGGTTCGCCCTACATTTCGGCCTGCCACCTGGAAGGGGTGGAGCAGAATGTGGTGTTGATCGATTCCGTGTCGAAGCGTTACAGCGAATGCGGCATACGCATCGGTGCGCTCATTACGAAGAATGCCGAGGTACGCAAGGCCGTGATGAAGTTCTGTCAGGCCCGTCTGAGTCCTCCGCTCATCGGACAGCTGGTGGCTGAGGCCTCGATGGACGAGCCAGACGACTATGCCCGTGAAGTGTATGACGAGTATGTGGAGCGTCGCAAAAGCCTGATTGACGGTCTGAACCGCATTCCGGGTGTCTATTCTCCCATTCCCATGGGCGCATTCTACACGGTGGCACAGCTGCCCGTCGACGATGCCGAGAAGTTCTGTGCCTGGTGTCTCACCGATTTCAACTATGAAGGCGAAACCGTGATGATGGCTCCCGCAGCAGGCTTCTACACCACGCCGGGTGCAGGACGCAACCAGGTGCGCATAGCATACGTGCTCAACAAGGACGACTTGCAGCGTGCACTGGTAGTGCTGAAAAAGGCACTCGAAACCTATCCCGGCAGGGTGGAATAGGGGAGGCCCTCACCCTCTTCTCTGTTCCGCTGCCTTGCGTCACAAGCGTTCCCGATCCGTTAGGCCACTGCTTGCTTCTTCGACGAAGGAGTCTTCATGTGCTGACGGAGGTGCCTTCATGTGCTGACGAAGGAGTCTTCATGCGCCGACGAAGGAGTCTTCATGTCCAGCAGCAGGTATACACCTTCGAGAAGTGAGTGTGTGGCTCTGTAAAGTCAGTGTCCCGTTTCTTTCTGAAAATCAATTTTGTGTAGTGTAAGGTAACAGTCATGCTTTCCTTCTTTTTAGCAAAACGTTTCTTTCGTGCCAACGGCAGTGACAGCGGCCAAAGGGCTTCCACACCAGCCATACGCATCGCAACGGCAGGCATCGCAGTCGGACTGGCTGTGATGATTGTGTCCGTGTGTGTGGTCAAGGGATTCCAGCACCAGGTGAGCGACAAGCTCACAGGCTTTGCCTCACATCTGTCCATTCTCGACATCCATTCGTTCGGCTCGCCCGAAACCTATCCGGTAGTAACCGATTCGGCACTGATTCAGCAGGCACGCCAGGCACCGGGAGTGGTGAAGGTGCAGCGCGTGTCTCAGAAGATAGGCATATTCAAAACGCAAAATGACTTTTCGGGCGTGTCGTTGAAAGGAGTCGCCCAGGATTACGACCTGAGCTTCATGCGTCAATGCCTTGTCGAAGGCAAAATGCCGGACTTCCGGGACGACCGGGCCTCAAACAGCATTGTCGTGTCGCGCATGTTGGCCAATAAGCTGGGCTTGAAAGTCGGAGACCGCATCTACAGCTATTTCTTTTCGCAGACCATCAAGCAGCGCCGCTTTACGGTAGCAGCCATCTACGACACCCACCTCAAGCAGTTTGACAATGCCTATGTGCTGACCGACCTCTACACCGTCAACAAGCTGAACGGCTGGCAGGCCGACCAGAGCAGCGGACTCGAGGTGCAGCTCGCCTCATTCGACTGTCTGCCTGTCGCCCAGCAGTGGCTGGCCAAGCATATAGGCGGACACCGCGACCGGATGCATCGCACCTATTCGGTCATCAGCATTCGCGAAAATCCCCAAACCGCCTCAGTACTCTCATGGCTGGGACTGCTCGATTTCAATGTCATGGTCATCCTCATCATCATGGTGTGTGTGGCAGGCTTCACGATGATAAGCGGTCTGCTCATCCTCATTCTGGAGCGCACGGCCACCATCGGTGTACTGAAAGCGCTGGGAGCAACCAATGCCCGTGTGCGTCACACCTTCTTGTGGTTTGCGGCCTTCATTGTGGGCCGCGGTATGCTGATTGGCAACCTCATCGGCTTGGGGCTGATGTATGTGCAGTGGCAGTGGCAGCCGGTCCGTCTGAATCCCGACACCTACTACATCGATGCCGTACCCGTTGAGCTGAACCTATGGTGGCTGTTGGCCCTGAATGCCGCCACTCTCTGCATCACCATGCTGGCCCTCATCCTGCCCAGCCTGTTGGTGTCCAGGGTACAGCCGGCCAAGGCCATCCAGTTCGACTGACAGAAGAGATAGTCAGCACATACATAAAACACAGGACTTGTTCAGACGCACTGTAGCGCTGACGACTGGGAGCGCAGGCATCCTGCCTGCTCAGGACTAACAGCAGGCAGGATGCCTGCTCTCCCAGTGCGCCGCCGCCTCCTGTCGTCTCGGTTATGAAGGATTCCGCTTCATTCCATCATCCGTTATCGTCAGCATGAGATTGGCTGTGTCCGGAAAGGCTCAGGCAGACTTGACTCAAGACTTGACTCAGGACTTGGCCCAAGCAAACTTGGCTCATAGCTTATATTTTTTAACTCCTAAGGTTTGCTCCTATAAAATGGAATGTGGTATATTTGCGCATGATGGTTGATTCCGTTTATTCACTTGAATAGTATACATGGTGAAAAATTACAATGCCATTTTACTTTTCGGCGGTTAATAGTCCAAGAATGTGAAGGATGAGGCCCAATCAAATCATTTATTAACTTTAATAAGGATGTTATGACGCAAACAGTGAAAACTCTGATGATTGTCATTTGCTGCGCAATGGCATACTTCATGCCAGCCCATGCTGACAACAACAAGCCTATCAAGGTGACGGACCTTCCTGTCAGGGCTCAAACCGTGCTCTCTCAGCATTTCAATGGCCAGAAGGTGTCTTTTGCCACTATCGAGTCGGGCCTAATCGACAAGAGCTACGACGTGGTGCTGCAAAATGGCACTAAGATTGAGTTTGACAAGAAGGGAAATGTGACGGAGATTGACTGCAAGCAGGGTGCTGTGCCCGTGAAGCTGATTCCCCGGGCCATCTACGCTTACTTGCAGAACAACCAGGCCGGACAGACGGTCAGGAAGATTGAGCTCAACAAGAATGAATACGAGGTGGAATTGTCCAATGGTCTCGACATTACATTCAACAAGCATTTCCAGGTGATTGATATCGATTGACTATAAGTGGAATTGCTCAGGTGATTCACTTTATCTTTTGCAATTCCTACAGGGTCAGTCGGACGGCATTCTCTGGTGCTACCGATTTCAGGGCAAGGGGCGAGCATCCTCTTGTCCTGTTTTGTTATCTTGCTTCCCAAAGTTATTACCGGTCAGCAATAACTTTCAAAAGACAGTAGTACTTACTTTGCCGAAGAAGTATATCTTCTCTGCCGAAGAAGTATATCTTCTCTGGGCGAAGAAGTATATCTTCTCTGCCGAAGAAGTATATCTTCTCTGGCCGAAGAAGTATATCTCCTGCGAAAACAAGGTTGTCAGGCCACCCTTAACAGGTCTGACCTTCAAACAAAGAACATTCGAATGAAACCGTAGTCCCCACAGGATGTCGGCCCGCACAGCCAGGCCGGACCGTGCCGGTAGGGTAGGGTAGCTGCGCTTTACAGGGTATCAGGGAGTCCTCAGCCATTGCAAGTGGGTCGAAGTGGGTGGCAGAAACGAAAAAAATAAAGTTTCGCTTGCATGAAAATGCCAGAAGTAGTACTTTTGCCTACGTTATTACCTGCCAGCCTATGCAGGCCGGACTGCAACTTGCAGGTTTTAGCCCACTGGGCGTTTGGCATCAGGCCATATGCCGTGGTTTCTGATATTGCTTCTGCATTCTCACTTTTTAAAATAAAGTACAAACATTATGGTAAACTACAAAGAAATCGGTTTGGTGAACACCCGCGAGATGTTCAAGCGCGCCATCAACGGTGGCTATGCCATTCCTGCCTTCAACTTCAACAACATGGAGCAGCTGCAGGCCATCATCCAGGCTGCTGCTGAGAAAAAGAGCCCCGTCATCCTTCAGGTGTCCAAGGGTGCCCGTGCCTATGCCAACCAGACCCTGCTTCGCTACATGGCCGAAGGTGCTGTAGAGTATGCCAAGGAACTCGGCTGCAAGCATCCCGAAATCGTGCTTCACCTGGACCATGGTGACACTTTCGAAACCTGCAAGAGCTGCATCGACATGGGCTTCAGCTCTGTGATGATTGACGGTTCTGGCCTTCCCTACGAAGAGAACGTAGCTCTGACCAAGAAGGTCGTTGACTATGCCCACCAGTTCGACGTAACCGTTGAAGGTGAGCTGGGCGTGTTGGCCGGTGTTGAGGACGAAGTGTCCCACGCTGAAAGCCACTACACCAAGCCCGAAGAGGTTGTTGACTTCGCTACCCGTACGGGTTGCGACAGTCTCGCCATTTCAATCGGTACGAGCCACGGTGCCTATAAGTTCACTCCCGAACAGTGCACCCGCGACCCGAAGACCGGCCGTCTGGTTCCTCCTCCTTTGGCATTCGACGTGCTTGATGCCGTTATGGAACAGCTTCCCGGCTTCCCCATCGTGCTCCACGGCTCTTCGAGCGTTCCCCAGGAAGAGGTTGACACCATCAACAAGTATGGCGGCAAGCTGCCCAACGCAGTTGGTATTCCCGAAGAACAGCTCCGCAAGGCTGCCAAGAGTGCCGTTTGCAAGATCAACATCGACTCTGACTCCCGCTTGGCCATGACCGCTGCCATCCGTCAGGTATTTGCCGAAAAGCCGGGTGAATTTGACCCCCGCAAGTACCTCGGTCCCGCTCGCGACAACATGAAGAAGCAGTACGAGCACAAGATTGTTGAAGTGCTGGGCTCTGACAACAAGCTGGCCAACCTCGACTAATCTCAGCTGCAAGTTTTCCTACTTGCAAGCGAAGTAAAGATTGTTTCAGAACACTATTGATGGCCTGCGCTTCTTGTCGCAGGCCATCATTTTTTCGTTACAGAGTACCCAAGCTTGTTTCTTGCAGAAAGGAGGGAGCCGGTTTACGTCTTGATGGAATCAAATGCGCAGGAATGGGAGCATACGGCTTCTCCGCCCCTTCCGGACTTGCCCGTCTGCAGCTTTTACCCTTATTGCAACGCTAATCAATCTGCTGAGATTATGGAATATGTTTTAATGCTTCTTTGTTTGGTTGTCATCTTCTGCTCTTTTATAAATGAAGTCATATTGGGACGAAATAAAGATAGTCTTGAAAAATATGTAGATGGGCCGCCACAGTTATTTGGCCGTAAGAAGAAAAGAAAGTGATTCAAGTTTCGCAAGTGTTCACTTGTAGCTGACAAGCGTTTAAGGAGCGGGC
>CAMBOH010000031.1 GCA_945869305.1 uncultured bacterium | reverse complement strand
TTCAAGCTCTTTACTGCAATTGAGATTGCCATTGAGATTGCTTGCGGATTTTAGGAGGACATCGATTTTCGCCATAAAAAAAACGTCCGCTGCGAGGCGGACGCTTTTTATGGTAGATATTTGTCGAATGGCACGGGGCACCCCATGGGGCACGGCCGCCGAAGGAGTCAGACGTTGGCCACACGCATAATGTCGGCAAACACACCGGCTGCCGTCACGTCGGCACCGGCACCATAACCCTGGATGAGCATGGGGTGTTCGCGGTAACGCTCTGTGGTAAGCAGGATAATGTTGTTGGAACCCTCAAGGTTGTAGAAGGGGTGGTCCTGCGGAATTTCACGCAGGCTGACACGCCCCTTGCCATCAGCCCATTCGGCCACGAAACGCCAGCACTTGTGCTCACGTTCCAGTCGCTGACGCTCACGCTCGAAATGCTCGTCCTGAAGGGGAAGCTCATCCCAAAACTCCTTCAAGGTACCTTCAAAGAGCGATGCGGGGATGAAGAGATGCTGCTCGATGTCGGTCGCCTCGACGCGGTAGCCGCTCTCGCGGGCCAGAATGACAATCTTGCGAATCACGTCGTGACCCGACAGGTCGATGCGCGGATCGGGTTCGGAATAACCGTTCTGCTGGGCCAGACGCACGGCCTGGCTGAGTGTAACCTGCGGCGAAAGGGTGTTGAAAACGTAGTTGAGTGTGCCCGAAAGCACGGCTTCGATGCGCAGCACGCGGTCGCCCGAGGCTATGAGGTCGTTGATGGTGTGGATGATGGGGAGGCCGGCCCCGACGTTGGTCTCGTAAAGGTACTTCACCCCTTTCTCGCGGGCCAGCTGCCTGAGGTGCTGGTAATGGTCAAACGGGGAGGAGGCCGCAATCTTGTTGGCTGCCACAATGTTCACGTGGTGGTTGAGCAGCCACTCATAATGGGAGGCCACCTCGGGCGAAGCGGTGCAGTCGACAAACACGGGGTTGAAGATGTTCATCGCCTCTATCTCACGCATCATACGCTCCACGCCGCCTTCGCCACCCTGCTGCATGACCTCCTGCAGGCTGTCGAGGGGCAGGCCGTCGCGGTCGTAGGCGGCATGGGTACGTCCGCTCACTCCCACCAGGTTGAGTTTGAGACCGCGTTGCTGAAGGAGCTGGTCGCGCTGCGACACTATCTGGCGCAGCAGGCTGCCGCCCACCGTGCCCGTACCGCAGACGAAGAGGTTGAGGTCCTGGTGTTCACTCAGAAAAAAACTGTCGTGCAGCACATTGAGTGTCTTGCGCAACTGCCCGCGGTCGACGACGAAGGAGAGGTTCATCTCCTGACCGCCCATGGCCACCGCGCTGATGCTGATGCCGTTGCGCCCCAGCACGCTGAAGAGCTGGCCCGCGATGCCCGGCATACGGCGCATACGCTCGCCCACTACGGCCACACTGGCCAGATTCTCGACCAACAAAGCCGGATTCATGGAGCCGTCGGCTATTTCGAGGGCGAACTCGCTGTCGAGCAACTGGCAGGCCCGGTGGGCATCGGCGGGGGTCATACAGACCGAGGTGCTGGTTTCGGAGGAGTTCTGGGCTACCATGAACACGCTGATGCCGCCACCGGCCAAGGTGGTGAAGATGCGGCGGTTCACACCGATGACACCCACCATGGAGGGGCCGCTCACCGTGACCATGCTCATGTCGCTCACCGAGGAAATGCCCCTGATGGGCCTTTCGCTGGGAGCGGCATCGCGGCGGATGACACTGCCGCGGTGGTCGGGGTGGAAAGTGTTTTTGACATAGATGGGGATGTTGCAGCGGCACACAGGGTAGATGGTGGGCGGATAGACCACCTTCGCACCGAAGTTGCACAGCTCCATGGCCTCGGCATAAGACAGTTCGTCGATGGTGTAGGCTGTAGGAATGATGCGCGGGTCAGCAGTCATGAAGCCGTCGACATCGGTCCAGATTTCGAGGGCCTCAGCCTGAAGGGCGGCGGCGAGTATGGCTGCTGTGTAGTCGGAGCCTCCCCGCCCCAGGTTGGTAGTAATGCCTGTGGCGGCATCAGAGGCGATGAAGCCTCCCATCACAGCCACGGGCGGCAGCGCGGCAAAGGTTTCGGCTATGCGGGCATTGGTCTGCTTGAAGTCGACGAGGTGTTTCTCGCCCTGTCGGAAGGTCTTGATGATGTGGCGGGCATCGTAGTGGCGCGCGCCGTCGATGAGCTGTGAGACGATGAGCGAGGAGAGGCGTTCGCCGTAGGCTACAATGGCATCGGCGGTCTTGGGGGTCAAGTCCTGGATGAGACACACGCCGTGCAGGATGCTGCGCAACTCTGTGAGCAGCGTGTCGAGCCGTGCATGGAGGGTGTCGCGCCGTTCGATGGGAATCACGGCGGCCACCATGTCGCGGTGGCGCTGGGCCAGCGCTTCGAGTTCGTCCAAATAGACTGTCTGTCCCGCTGCGGCCTGCGAGGTCAGGCGGATGAGCTGGTCGGTGACACCGCCCAAGGCCGACACCACGACAACAACAGGCCGCGCCGTACGCTCGACGATACGCTTTACCTGGACTATGCTTTGGGGAGTTCCGACCGAACTCCCGCCGAATTTCAGAATCTTCATGTTGGTGGAGCTTCGCAGATGACGAAGCCCGGTTTATGGGTTTATCGTTGTACGTTCACAAAGGAATAGACCGGAAGCCGAGGAAGCCGAGGGAGCTTGTCGGGGTAGGTACGGGCTTTTGCTGCTGGCTGGCCGGCGTTCGGCTGGTGGGCCGGCCGCTTGTCGGTCAACAGCATAGCCAGAACGGTCCGGACTTCTCAGAGTTTCACCTTCACCTTCTTACCCTTGGACTCGTTCTGCAGGCGGTCGAGGGCGGTGACGACATAGGTGTATTCCTCATGCCGGGCCTTGTAGGGCAGCTTGAACAGGGTCAAAGGCGTGATGGTCACGATGTGGGAAGGGTCGTAGAGGTCGATTCGCTCGCCCTTGGCAAAACGGTAGACCACATAGTTGCGGGCTACGTCCATCTCGCCCTTGGCCTTGGGGGCTGTCCAGAAGAGATAATAGCCGTCGGGCATCCACATGGCCTTGAGACTGCGCGGAGCACGCGGCGCCTTGTCGTCGATGAAGGGATAGAGGGGCTGAAGGGCTGGCGTGCGGTGGTACTTCTGCTGCAAGGCCGTGGCATAGTTGCCCTCATTGCGCACCAGCGCAGCTGAATACCACAGGCAAGAGCCCTGAATGCCACGCAACGAGCGTTGCAGCCGGAACTTGGCCTCCATCTGGTTGATTTCAGGATTCCTGGTGTCGGCAGCACGCACGGTGCGCTCTATGTCCTGGCCGATGACCAGCGGACGTGCCCCGGCAAAACGGCTCCACCACTTGATGAGCTCTTCGTAGTCGGCCGTGCGGTGGCCCAACTCCCAATAGAGCTGCGGCACGTTGTAGTCCACCCAGCCCTTGTTGATCCAGTAGAGCACGTCGGCATATAGGTCGTCGTAGTTTTGCAGGCCGCCCGTATTGGAGCCCGGCAGGCTGCTGCCCGCCTGTGCGTTGTGGTAGATGCCGAACGGACTGACACCGAACTTGACCCAAGGCTTGGTGGCACGGATGCTTTCGTGCAGCATCTCGATGAAGGCATTGACGTTGTAACGCCGCCATTCACGGATGTCGCTGAAACCATTGCGGTGGCTCTCGAAAGTACGCTGGTCGGGGATGGACACGCCTGCCACGGGATAGGGGTAGAAATAGTCGTCGATATGGAGGCCGTCGATGTCGTAGCGGCGGACGATGTCGGTCACGACCTTACAGATGTAACGGTGGTTCTCGGGCAGGCCCGGGTCGAAGAGAATCAGTCCGTCGTACTCAAAGAAGCGGTCGGTATTCTGCACATAGGGGTGCATCATGGACAACTCGGTAGTGCCCTTCGTCTTGGCCCGGAACGGGTTGATCCAGGCGTGCAGCTCCATGCCCCGGCGGTGACACTGCTGAACCATCCACTCCAGGGGGTCCCAATAGGGGTCGGGAGCCTTGCCTTGCTGCCCTGTCAGGAAACGGCTCCAAGGCTCGTAGGGAGAGTTGTAGAAAGCGTCGGCCTCGCCACGTACCTGGAAGATGACCGTATTGATGCCGCACTGCTGCATCACATTGAGCTGGCGCGTCAGATTGGCCTGCATGGCATCGCGGGACATGCCCTGGAACTGCCCGTTGATAAACTGTATCCAAGCACCACGAAACTCACGCTTGGGTAGTACTTGCTGTGCAAAAGCAGCCTGAAGGGTAAGGAGCAGCAACAAGACGGCTGCGCTGGTTCTTCTCATTAGGGAAACAAATTTGGGTGTTTGCGGGTTCAAAGGTAGTGTTTTTCTAAAAAAGCGGTATCTTTGTGCGCACATAATTTAACTCATGCAAGCATGACACGCAACATTGCCATTGTTTTGGCCGGGGGAACAGGCAGCCGCATGGGCGGAAGCTGCCCCAAACAGTTCCGCACGCTGGCCGGCCGCACCGTGCTCGAACACAGCCTGACGGCCTTCGAGCAGAACGGACTGGTGGACGAGGTGGCCGTGGTGGTGCACCGGCAATATCATGCCGAAATCCGGCAGCTCATTGCGACACGCGGCTGGAAGAAGGTGAAGCGGCTGCTGGAAAGCGGCACGGAGCGCTGGGGCTCCACGCTGTCGGCGCTGAAGGCCTTCGAAGGCGAAGATGCCAACCTGATCTTCCACGACGCGGCCCGCCCCTTGGTGAGCCAGCGCATCATTACCGAAGTGTGCGAAGCCCTGCGCTCGTACCGTGCGGTAGGCGTGGGCATTGCCTCGGTCGACACCTTGATGAAGGTGGAGAACGGCCTGATGACGCACGTGCCCGACCGCAGCGTGATGCAACGGATGCAGACCCCGCAGGCCTTCAGCCTGCCTGTCATCGCCGAAGCCTACCGCCTCGCACTGGCCGACCCCGGCTTCAAGGCGACGGACGATTGCAGCGTGGTGCTCAAATACCTGCCCGACACTCCTATTTATATAATAAGGGGAGAGGAGCGCAACCTGAAGCTGACTTATGCCGACGACCTGCTCACGCTGGAACGGTTGGCCGCCAAACCCGAAGCCGACGGGCCGCATGACCGCCCAGAGGGGGCGGACGACGACCCGATGCGCTTTCTGAAGGCGTACCAACGCCGCCACCTGCGCGAGATGCAACTGGCCGAACTGGACATTCTGACCGAGGTGGCCAAGGTGTGTGAAGCCGAGGGCATACCCTACTGGCTGGACAGCGGCACGCTGTTGGGTGCCGTGCGCCACGGAGGCTTCATTCCCTGGGACGATGACATCGACATCTGCATGCCCATCGAGGATATTCCGCGCTTCGTGGCTGCTGCCCGGAAACGCCTGCCCAGGCACCTGCAGGTGCAGACTCCCGACACCGAGCCTGAGTTGCGCATGCCTGTGTGCAAGGTGCGCAACCTCAATTCGTTCATGGTCGAGGCCGCCGACGACTTTGCCAAAAGCTATGCCAAAGGGCTGTTCATAGACATCTTCCCCATGCACGACTGGCCCTCGTTCGGACCCAAGTTCTCGAAGAGGGTGGCCCGGGGCTACTGTCGCGCCAACGCCATCCTCCATGCGCAGCACACCTACAGCTGGCGCGCCTGTGCGGAGCTGTTCTACTTCGGAGCCAAGCGGGCCTTGCTCAAAACGGCATGGACCGTGGGCAGCCTGTTTGTGGGGAAAGGCAAATACTACTCCAACACGCTGAACAACAGCGGCAACGGCAACCGCCACCTGCGCTCCAGCATTTTCCCCTTGGGCACCATCCTGTTTGAAGGCCGCACCTTTGCAGCTCCCGCCGACCCCGATGCCTACCTGAAGGACCTGTTCGGCAACTACATGGCCCTACCGCCCGAGGACCAGCGCACCGGCCACGCCTGCTTCTACGCAGCCAAGCTTGATGACTGAGGGGAGGGGCTATATTCACCCAAGGGCCACTCCATGAAGGGGCGGGCTATGGGTAACCTCACTCCTTCCGGCTGTCTGCCTGATTTTCACAGTACACCCCTAAAACAACGAACCGTGCAAGCAATCATATTAGCCGCAGGAATGGGCCGCCGACTGGGCGAGCTCACCAAGAACAACACCAAGTGCATGGTGCGGGTGAACGGCACCGCACTCATTGACCGACTGCTGGTGCAACTGTCGCACCTCAACCTGAAACGCGTGGTCATCGTGGCTGGCTATGAAGGCCAGAAGCTGCGCGAGTATATCGGCACGCGCTATGACGATGTGCTGCACATTGAATATGTGAACAACCCGGTCTACGACAAGACCAACAACATCTACTCCCTGGCACTGGCCAAGGACCAGCTGCAGGCCGACGACACGCTGCTCATTGAGAGCGACCTGATATTTGACGAGGAGATGTTTTCGCTCATTCTCGGCAACCCCTACCCCAACCTGGCGCTGGTGGCCAAATACCAGACATGGATGGACGGCACAATGGTGTGTATCGACGGCGACAACAACATCGTGAACTTCGTGCCGAAGAAGGCCTTCAACTATGCCGAAACAAGCCGCTACTACAAGACGGTGAACATCTACAAGTTCAGCCGCGACTTTGCCCGCCACAAGTATGTGCCCTTCCTCGAAGCCTACAGCAAGGCCCTGGGCAACAACGAGTACTACGAACAGGTGTTGCGCGTCATCACCTTCCTCGACAAGAGCGAACTCAAGGCACTGCCCATCGGCAATGAGAAGTGGTATGAAATCGACGACATCCAGGACCTGGACATAGCCACGACCCTCTTTGCCGAAGGCGACGAACAGCTGCGCCTCTACATGCGGCGCTTCGGCGGCTACTGGCGCTTTCCCGGCATGCTCGACTTCTGCTATCTGGTCAACCCCTACTTCCCCTCCGCCCGGATGCGCGACGAAATGCGCGCCAACTTCGACACGCTGCTCACGGAATATCCTTCGGGCATGTATGTGAACTCCCTGCTAGCCGGCAAGTGCTTCGGCGTGAAGCAGGAGTATGTGGTGCCGGGCAACGGGGCCGCCGAACTCATCAAGAGCGTGATGGAGCATTGCCCCGCGCCGCTGGGTGTCACCTGTCCCACCTTCGAGGAATATCCCAACCGCAAGGAGAGCGAAGAGGTGGTGGCCTTCACCCCCGCGGGGGCCGACTTCAGCTATACGGCAAACGACCTGATGGACTTCTTCGACCGTCACCCTGTCGGCACCCTGCTGCTCATCAACCCCGACAACCCCTCGGGCAACTTCATTCCGCTGGCCGACGTGTGCCGCCTGGCACAATGGTGTGCCGAGCGTCGGGTGCGCCTCATTGTGGATGAGTCGTTTGTCGACTTCAGCCAGGGCTATGCCGACAACACCCTGCTCCACAACCACCTGCTCGAAGCCTACCCCACCATGGTGGTGATGAAGAGCATCTCGAAGAGCTATGGCGTGCCAGGCCTGCGCCTGGGCATCATGGCCTCGGCCGATGTGGAACTGATAGCCCGCGCCAAGAAAGACGTGGCGATATGGAACATCAACTCGTTTGCAGAGTTCTACATGCAGATTTTCTCCAAATACGAGGCCGACTACCATGTGGCCTGCGAGAAGTTCCAGGCCGAACGGCGCCGCTTCTTCGGCGCACTGCAGGCCATCCCCTTCCTGCGTGTCATCCCCTCCGAAGCCAACTACTTCCTGTGTGAAGTGTTGCCGCCCTTCACCTCACACGGCCTGGTGGCCTCCCTGCTCAAACGCCACAACATCCTGCTCAAGGATTGCAGCACGAAGCGGGCCTTCAACGGCCGCAACTATGTGCGCATTGCCATTCGCAACCGGCAGGACAACGAACGGCTCGTAACGGCACTGGCCTCCATTCTGTAAACCTTCACGCAAGTCATCCCACCTTCTCCCCAAAACCTGACTTTCATGAACATCACCGTCTGTGGCGGAGGCTCGCTCGGCCTGGTCTGTTCCGCCGTTCTCTCGGCTGCACCAGACACACGCGTCAGCCTGCTCACTAACCGCCCCGACCAATGGCAGCACCTCATCGGCTGTACGGACCCTGAAGGCAAGTGTTACCAAGGCCGTCTGCACGCCATCAGCAACCAACCGGCCGACGTGCTCCAAGACGCCGACTGGGTGCTGCTCTGCCTGCCCGGTTTCCTGATCGAAGAGACCCTCCGCCGCCTGCGCCCTCACCTGGGCCACGCGGCAGTAGGCTCTATCGTTTCGAGCACAGGCTTCTTCTTCTTTGCCCACGACATGCTCCCGCCCGAGACACCGCTGTTCGGATTCCGCCGCACGCCCTTCATAGCCCGCATTGCCGAATATGGGAGCAAGGGGCTGCTGTTAGGCTACAAGCCCGAAATTCAGGTGGCAGTCGAACACATGGCCGACAGCGAAGCGTTCCGCCAGCTTGCCGAACGCCTCTTCCGCACGCCTACCGTGCTGCTCGACAACTTCTACGAGGCTTCGCTCACCAACAGCAACCCCATTCTACACACAGGACGGCTCTACACCCTGTGGCACGACTACCGGGGCGAAGCGCTGCAGCGCCCCATCCTGTTTTACCGCGAATGGACCGACGAGGCCTCCGACCTGCTCATCCGCATGGACGCCGAGTTCATGGAGCTGCTCGACCGGCTGCCCCGAGGCAGCCATCCCATTCCGCCCCTGCTCACGTACTACGAAAGCCACGATGCGGCCTCGCTCACTGCCAAAATCCGCTCCATCACCGCCTTCCAGTCTATTGTGGCACCCATGAAACAGAACCCGACGGGCTGGGTGCCTGACTTCGGCAGCCGTTACTTTACCGAAGACTTCCCCTTCGGGCTCCGCTTCATCCGCGACCTGGCCCATACGCACCGGGTGTCCACACCTACCATCGACCGGGTGTATGAATGGGGGCTCTCGGTCGCCCAAACTCGCTGATGGCCGCGCGCCGCCTGTCTGACCCCTAATCTCACCAAGCCACATGAAAGTGCTCTATTGCAATCCCAGCTTCTGGGAATACCGGCTGCCCTTCTACGCCGAACTGAACAGACTGCTCCAAGGAAACTTCCACGTTATCTACTCCACCAGACGCTATCAGGCGGGACACACGGACCTGCTCGCCAAGATAGAGCAGACGCTGGGCGACAACGCGCACCCCTGGGACAGCGAATGGCTCTACGACAGCCACACGCACGCCTTCGGCCGCTTCACCGAAGGGCATCCGCACACTTCCTTCCCGCTGGGCCTGTGGCAGCGCATCAGCCGCATACGTCCCGACGCGCTCATCACTGAGGGCTTCATGCAATGGACACCGATCGTGCAGCTCTATGCCCAGACTCACCGCATTCCGGTCTATGTGGGATATGAGAAGACGCCCTGGACCGAGCGGGACAATTCGCGGCTGAAGACGCTGAAGAGGCGTTGGCAGGACCGATGGATCACGGGCTACTTCGTGAACGGAAGCGAGACACGCAAGTATCTGGAGTCGATAGGCATAGACTCCCGAAAGATTCACATTGGCGGCATGAGCGCGGACAGCCGCGGCCTGCGGCAGGACATCGCACGGCTCAGCGAGAG
This sequence comes from uncultured bacterium, assembly GCA_945869305.1. Lineage (GTDB taxonomy): Bacteria > Bacteroidota > Bacteroidia > Bacteroidales > Bacteroidaceae > Alloprevotella. The sequence continues at coordinate 10,073 of CAMBOH010000031.1, read as the reverse complement.
CGAGCGGAGGGACTTCAAGGCCAGATTCTGCAAGCACAGCGACGGCCTGGTGTACCTGTTCAGCGGACGGGTGGAGGACCTGAAAGGCGCGCCCCACCTGGTGAAAGCCTGGATGAAGCACACCGGGAAGCATCCGCACGACGCACTGGTGCTGATCGGCATGGGCGACCGCTATGACGAACTCAAGGCCCGCTACGGGCAGTGCAAGACCCTCTTCCTGGAAGGGCGCGTGCCCTACGACGACGTACACCGCTACTACGCGGCTGCCGATGTCTTCATCCTGCCTACCCTGCTCGACAACTGGAGCCTGGTCATTCCCGAAGCCATGGCCTGCTCACTGCCTGTGGCCACCAGCATCTACAACGGCTGCCACCCCGAACTGATCCGGGAGGGAGAGAACGGCACCGTGTTCGACCCCTTGCGTGAAGATTCGCTGACCAGGGCTCTCGACTACTTTCATCATGCCGACTTGCGGGCGCACGGCTCGCGCTCGGCTGAGATTGAGAAGGAATGGTCGACTGAATGCTGCGCCCGGCGCGTGTTCGACTGTCTGACCCAAGAAGTGTGAAGAAACCATCGATGGCTGTCGATAGCCATTGATGGCTCCCGATAGCTATCGGGATAGCACTCTACCGACAACCCTGCTCCCCATGCTCACCCTGCACGACCTCCACATAGGCTACCGCCGGCACACCGTGTGCCGCCACCTGACAGCCAGTTTGCCCCCAGGCAGGCTGGTCGCCTTGTTGGGCACCAATGGCTGTGGCAAAAGCACCCTGTTGCGTACCTTGGCGGGGCTGTTGCCGCCTGTCGCCGCCGGCAACATGCCTGAAGGAGACGGGGAGGCGGACGCAGGGACGAGACACGCCGCGCTGTGTCTGGACGGCAAGCCCATGTCGCAGTTCACCGCACGCGAACTGGCCCGCCGGGTGAGCGTCGTGCTGACCTTCAAGCCTGAAGCAGAAGCTCTGACAGCAGCCGAAGTGGTCAGCATGGGACGCATACCTCACGCCAGCTGGCTGACCGGACTCAACGCAGCCGACCGCGAAATGGTGGAGCGCGCCCTGCAACTGACCGACACGCTACGTCTGGCCCACAGACAGCTGAACAGTCTGAGCGACGGCGAACGACAACGGGTCTTCATTGCCAAAGCCCTGGCCCAGGACGCGCCGGTCATTCTGCTTGACGAACCGACGGCCTTTCTCGATTTTCCCTCCAAGATAGCCATGCTCCACCTGCTGCGCCGGCTGGCCCACCAGGAGAACAAGGCCATCCTGCTGAGTACGCACGATGTGGAACCGGCCTTGCAGCTGGCCGACACACTCTGGCTGCTTCACTCCGATGGCATTCTGGCCGGTTCGCCACAGGCCTTGGCTGAGCAGGGCGACATAGCGGCCTACTTCGAACCGCAGGGCATGCACTTCGATGCCGCCCAGATGCGCTTCAGCTACCGATGAGCGTCCGCAAGCAGCCTCCCCCACTTTACCCACTCCTCATTTTTCCGAATCACAGCATTCCCCTCCATGATAGTTTGCATTGCAGAAAAGCCCAGTGTGGCACAGGAAATAGCCATCATATTGGGAGCGAACACCCGCCACACAGGCTACTTTGAAGGCAACGGTTACCAGGTGACCTGGACCTACGGCCACCTGTGTGAACTGAAATATCCCGAAGACTACACCCCGCTCTGGAAAGGGTGGAGCCTGGGCTCGCTGCCCATGATTCCGCAGCGCTTTGGCATCCGCCTGAAAGAGGACCGCGGTGTCAGGCAGCAGTTTGCCGTGATCGAACAGCTCATGAGCAAGGCCGAGCGCATCGTGAACTGCGGCGATGCGGGACAGGAGGGCGAACTGATCCAGCGTTGGGTCATGCAGAAGGCGGGTGCCAAGTGTCCCGTTGACCGGCTGTGGATTTCGTCGCTCACCGAGGAGAGCATCCGCGAAGGATTCCAGACCCTGCATCCGCAAGAGGAATACAAGTCGCTCTATGAAGCCGGACTCTGTCGCGCCATCGGTGACTGGCTGCTGGGCATGAACGCCACACGCCTGTACACACTGAAATACGGCGACCGCAAACAGCGTAGCCAGCCGCTCAGCATCGGACGGGTGCAGACGCCGACGCTGGCCCTCATCGTGAAACGCCAACACGAGATAGACCATTTCAAGCCTGAACCTTACTGGGTGTTGACCACCCGCTACCGCGACACGCTCTTCAACGCCATCATGGCCGACCCTAATGCCGACGAGGTTCCTGAACCTAAAGCAGCGACCGGAGAGAAGGGTGGCGAGGCCGACAAGGCCAAAGGGAACGTCGCGGCCAAACGCGGGTTCACCACCGAAGAGGAGGGTCGCGCCGCACTCGAACGCATCCGCACCGAACCCTTCACCGTGACCTCGGTCGAGAAGAAGAAGGGCACGGAGATGCCGCCCCGCCTGTATGACCTGACATCGCTGCAGGTGGACTGCAACAAGAAATTCGGCTTCTCGGCCGAACTCACCCTGCAACTCATCCAGTCGCTCTACGAGAAGAAGGTCACCACCTACCCACGTGTCGACACGACCTACCTGTCTGACGACATCTATCCGAAATGCGGCCCCATCCTCAACGGCATCGCCTCGCTCTACGGCGAACTGCTCATGCCCCTGCGCGGGGCCAAGCTGCTGAAGCGCAAGAAAGTGTTTGACTCGTCGAAGGTGACTGACCACCACGCCATCATCCCTACTGGTGTTCCGCCACAGCACCTCAGCGACATGGAGCAAAAGGTATTTGACATGGTGGCCCGCCGCTTCATTGCGGTGTTCTATCCCGACTGCCAGTTTGCCACAACCACCGTGTGCGGACAGGCGGCCGACGTGGCCTTCAAGGCGACAGGCAAGCTGATTCTCGAACCCGGTTGGCGCCACGTGTTCCTGACCGCTGCCCAGGTCGCGCAGCCGAATGCCAATACCGACGACGAGAAGCCCGAAGAGGCTGAACGCACCTTACCCGACTTCGTGCGCGGCGAGAGCGGTCCGCACCAGCCTGACCTGACGCAGAAGCAGACGCAGCCGCCCAAGCCCTACACCGAGGCCACCCTGCTGCGCGCCATGGAGACGGCGGGCCGCACCGTCGACGATGAAGCACTGCGCGAAGCGATGAAGGAGAACGGCATAGGCCGGCCGTCCACGCGTGCCGCCATCATCGAAACGCTGTTCCGCCGCCAGTACATCCGCCGCCAGCGCAAGAATATCCAGGCCACGCCCATGGGCATCGAACTGATTTCGATCATCAAGGAAGAGCTGCTGAAGAGTGCCGAACTGACCGGCCGCTGGGAACGCAAGCTGCGCCTCATCGAACAACACGAGTACAGCGCGGCGCAGTTCATCGACGAACTGAAGCAGATGGTGCAGGACATCGTCACGGAGGTGCTGCGCGACAATTCCTCGCGCCGGGTGACTACCGGAACTGTCTCTGCTGTCCCTGCTGCCTCCCCAGCTCAAGCTGCCCCGACGGCCTCGGCTGCGAACGATGCAGGCGACATGCCGGCCAAGCCACGCAAACGCATCATCCGCGCCGGCAGTATCTGCCCGCAATGCGGACAGGGCAAGGTCATCAAGGGACACACGGCCTATGGCTGCTCGCGCTGGAAGGAAGGCTGCGACTGGCGCAAGCCGTTCAAGAAGGAATGAGCCTGTCCCGGGCTACGGAGCATATTGCGCAATGACACCTCTCCCCTTCGGTATTCCGGCCTGGAGCCATGTGACCCGCTGCGCACCGTGACAGGAATGGCTGGGAAGGCGAGTGTCTGCCTGTGACCACCACCCCTCCCCGACCGGCAGTCTCCCGCAGGATGCAACCATGCGAAAGCGCGCGCTTCGCAACGCACGACGAAGACCACCACCTATATATAGGAATGGCATACGTCGTTGTCCGTTGCGAAGCGCGCGCTTTCGTGTGGCGGCACCCCGGGATGATGTGTCTGAACCCCAAGAGCCTGTCAGAGCAGGCGGAGCATCATCTTGCCGTCGCGTTCTTCGACTGCGATTTCCTCCATCTGGGACGGAATCTTATAGAAGTTGTTCTTCGAGATGCCCGCCTTCCTGAAGATGGGCATACACTGGCGCAACACCTCGTTCTGGCGCACGCAGTGGTCAGGATTTTCACGCAGTATCTCCACCATCCGACTCCTTACCTCGTTGACCCACGGTGTGACACGCTTGCGGCGCGACACGCGGGCCTTGGCATACCACAGGGAATTTTCCTGCTGGGGCACATGGTCTGTCAGGCAGAAGTCGTTGCTGTCATCGATACGGCGGCGGCAGTGTTTCATGACATAGCAGCGCACCGAGGCCGGCTTGATGTTCATGCCCATCGACGAGAGGTGCTCCATCACCTCTTCGAAGCGGAAGCGCACGCGCTCCGTGCAGAACAAGCGCACCACCTCGGCCGGATTGGCCATCCGCTGGCAGTCGGGCTTGTATATCCACTTGCTCTTGCCTACCGGCACACACCACGGATAGACTCGGCGCACCATGGAGGTACACGTACACAGGCCCGTGCCGCCTCGCATCACATACTGGTTCAGTATTTCGCTCAGCGCGATGTCCTTTTCTTCAAAGATGATGCGGGCAAACTTCTGGGTCTGGTTGAGGTGGACGAAGCGCATCTGGTAGGTGTCGTCGTCCAGCCGCTCGAACACCTCGTTGTGGGACAGCACCAACCGCACCATGGCCTCGTCGGGTTCTCCCATGTCGGCCGCAGCCGCACGGTTGGTCCACTGCGACTGGTCCGGCAACCGTCTGACCACTTCCCCGAAAGTCATGGGGCGCACTTCACGCTGCAAGCAGTAGAAGACCGAATGATAGTAGGTATTGAACAGTTTCTTGTCGATGTCGGCATTCAGCAGGATCACATCGTGCTTCACCCAAGGCATGGTGGTGTCATTCTTCACAATCCTGCGGTTCACGAGGTAGGCAATGGATCCCAGACGCGGGTTAGTGAGCATCTTGCCCTTGGTGAGCACCTCACCCACCGAGGATGCGGCATACTGGTTGAGAGACTCTACAAACTCGCGGCGCACGTGTATGCCTTTGGTATAAAGACGCTTTTGCGTTTCATCCTGAAGCAGCTCGCGGCGGATGCTCTGCACGATGGTGCGCACCCTTTCGTCGCTCACGGACAGCTTGCGGTCGCCCTGCTGGCGCAGCAGTGATCCCACCTCGCGCACCCCCTTGCCTTCGACATAGAATTGGCGCAGCACGAAGGCATAAAGAGGCGATATCCTGTCGAGGGGGAGCTTGCCAATCTCTTCGAGCATGAGGTCAATCTTGTCAAACAAGCTCACCCGTCCGCGCGGCAATTCCGAAAGTACCTGACACTCCACTTCCGTTTCGGGCGATGCAGCGCCCGGGTTTTCTGCATACGTTGCAGAAGGGTCATCATTACATGATGATTCTATCTTATCAAACTCTGACAACATGGGTAATAGAATTTGTATTAAATGTTCAACTTTAGAAGCCTTCAGGACCTGACGGTCTCCCCTCAGGCTACAGTTCGCTCACAGCGCGCTCAAAGTCTGTGGGGTTGCCCAGCGCCTTGTTGCGCATCTTCGACCGATAGTTGTAGACCGTGGTGAGCGAAAAATTGAGGAAATGCGCAATGCGTGCCGAGTCGGCCACACCCAGTCTGATGAGGGCATAGATGCGCAGTTCCGTGTTGAGATGGTTATCGTGTTTGGGCACAACGCGCTCAGTCGGTTGCAGCAGGGCGTTGAACTTTTCGATAAAGTCGGGAAAGAGGGTCAGGAATGCCTGGTCGAAGTCGGCATAGAAGGCATCCTGCTCCTTGCGGATGACCTGTTCGCTGTTCGCTTTCTTCACCAGTTCTTCCAGCCGCTTCTCCTTGACCAGACGGAGGGTAGTGCGACGGTAGTCAGCCAGGCTGTCCAAGTAGTCCCGGCAACGGTTCAGGTAGCGGGCGATGTACTCCTCCTTCATCTTGTCGGCCATCCGCAGGTCGGCGTAGGTTTGCTGCAACTCGCTGTTGGTGTGTTGTAGTTCGGCGTTGGCCTGCTGCAGGCTGTCGTTGGCCTGGGCCAGGGCCTCGTTGGTTTCGGCTTGCTTCTGCCGCAGGGTGCGCAGCTTGATCATCTGCTTGCGCAGGTACAGCAGTCCCGCACTGAGTACCAGCAGCAAGGCTCCCAGCACATAGAGGAAGGTCCGTTCGCTGCGGTGCTGCTCGCGCTCCAACTGCTTGTACTGCCGGTCGATGATGGGAAAAGCACTTGAAACCTCAATCGTGCGCAAGCCGGCCTTGCAGAAGCCGGCATCCTCCATGGCGCAAATCATGTAGTTGTAGGCGCGCTCCACCTGTCCATGTTCCGACACGCACTGTGCCAGCAGGGGCAATGCCTGATATTCGGTAGTACCGCGCAGGAGGTCGGCCTTGGCAGCCAGGATCAGGTATTTGCAGGCTTGCATCTCCTGATTCATGGCCTTGTAGGCGTCATAGAGGGTGAAGCAGATGTAGGGGTCGGGCATGTCGGGACTCATCTGGCGGGCATAGGGCAGCAACAGCTCGACCGCCCGCTCAGGCTGGCCGTGCGATATGGCCTTGTCGGCTTCGACTATGCTAAGCGACTCACCGGGCGAATCGATGGCAATGAGCGAATCGCGGTAGTACTCGAGACTTTGCATCCAGTGTTGGCGCACCGGAGCCGACTTGCTGTAGGTCAGGAACCATCCGCACAGCGTGCGCCAGATGCGGTAATAGTAGAGGCGCAACGCGGCATGTTCGTCGCCAATCAGCGCGGCATCTACCTGCTTCAGCTCGCGCATGGCCTCACCATAGAGTGCCGTGACCGAGTAGATTTCGGCCTGTGCCACGTGGCAGAATGCCTGCAGCTCTGTGTCGACGGCTGTTTCGGGCGAACGGGCGATGCGGTCGAGGTATACCTGTGCCGAGTCGGTCTGGTAATGTGTGTAAAGCGCGAGTATCTCTTTATATATAGTCAGGCGGTTCTGTCCCGCAGCTGCGGCTGCCTGCTGCTTGAGGCGTCCTATCTGTTCGTTGCGCGCTGCGTGAAAGCTTTCCTTCTGGGCCACGAGACTGTCAAGCTGCCTGAGGGCGCGCTCTGTCTCCTGGTCAAAAGGAGCCTTCTGGGCATACAGGCAAATGCACAGCATCCAGCTCAGGATGCTCAAACCGTATTTCATGTTTTTCTGGGTTGAAGCCGGGCGCACTGCCTGGCTCGGTTCTCGATTAGATGTTCAGGTCACTCACACACCCTACCGGGTGGACACCCCGCAACCGTCATGTGGCCAATCTGAGCCTTCAAGGACTCAAAAGGCGGTACGCCGGGCGCAATGGGGCAGTTGTTGTGCTGGCAAAGATATATAAAACTTTTGCGGGCCACAAAGGATTCGGGCTGTTTTGTTCGCTAAAATTAGGAAATATGTCCTAAAATGGGACTTTAAAAGGGGAAAAGCAGGGTGTGAAAAGCCCTGAAGAGCCTTTCATGCCACCGTCTGCAGACACGGTTGCCACGCCCACGATGAATAATTGCCTGCAAAGCCAACATTTCATTCTCAGAGTCTCTCCATTCTTATCTTTTGTTTACTTTTTTGGCTCGATGGGGAAGCGAAAAGCTTATGATTTTCAACTACTTTCGTTTCAAAAGGGTTTACTTTTCATCTCCAAGCCGTTGTAAGGCGACCGATGTCAGGTTAATTTTGCAACCGAAACCGACTCAACCACATCATCCATGAAGAACATCGCCCTATTCCTCTTCACATTTATTCTTTGCCTCGCTTCCTCGCAAGCCCGCAGCCGCCAAAGCGAAATTCAAGTGCAGCCCGCCTTCTGGTGGAGCGGCATGGCCGAACCTTCGCTACAGTTGCTGTTGCATGCCCCGGGCGTGGGACAGCACGAGGTGCGCATCGATGCGCCGGGCATACGAGTCGACAGCCTGTTCCGTCCGACCAACACAAACTATTTACTTATATATCTGAACGTAGGGCAGGCCGCGCCGCAAACCTTTGGCATTGACTTGCTGAAGGGGGGCAAAACGGCCCGCCGCCTTACCTACGAACTGCGGCAGCGTGACAACCAGCTGCGCGCCCAAGGCTTCGATGCCTCGGATGTTCTCTACCTGCTCATGCCCGACCGCTTCGTGAACGGCTCGAACGCCAACGATGTGGTGAAGGGGCTGAAGGAACAGACCTGCGGCCCTGAGCCCGACGCCCGACACGGCGGCGACCTGGCGGGCATGACGGCAGCCCTTGACTACCTAAGCGATCTGGGCATTACAGCCATCTGGCCTACGCCCCTGCTGGTGAACGACATGCCCTCCCACTCCTACCACGGCTACGCCATTACCGACTTCTATCAGGTGGACCCGCGCTATGGGAGCAACGAGGACTACCGCACCTTCATACAGCAGGCCCACGCCAAGGGCATCAAGGTGGTACAGGACATGGTGTTCAACCACTGCGGTTCGGACAACTTCCTGTTTACCGACCTGCCCGACTCGACATGGTTCAACAACCACAGCCGGTACGTACAGACGGCCTACCGCATTGCGGCCGTGGGTGACCTTCACGCAGCCTCCGGCGATGCCGACAATGCGCAGAACGGCTGGTTCGTAGAAGCCATGCCGGACCTCAACCAGCGCAACCCGCACGTGTGGAAGTACCTCACGCAGAACTCCGTCTGGTGGATTGAATATGCCGGTATCGACGGCATCAGACAGGACACTTACCCCTACGCCGACCGCCAGGCCATGGCACGCTGGAACGAGGCCCTGATGCGCGAATACCCGCACCTGAACATCGTGGGCGAAACCTGGATCAACCACAACGTCGGGGTGAGCTACTGGCAGAAGGATTCGCCCGTTGCACCCGCCAACGACAATTCGCAGCTCCCCACGGTGATGGACTTCCCGCTCATGTCGCTGCTCAACAGCTGTCTGGACGAGGAGACGAACGACTGGGACAAGGGGCTGGCCCGCATCTATGAATACCTGAGCCAGGACATCGTCTATGCCAACCCGATGAACCTGCTCACCTTCTTCACCAACCACGACACCGACCGCTTTGCCCGCGTGCCCGAACAGGCCGCACAGCCCCACCGCTACGAGCAGGCCCTGACACTGCTGCTCACACTGCGCGGCATCCCGCAGCTGTACTACGGCGACGAGCTGGCCATGGCGGCCAACAAGTCGAAGGGCGATGGCGCACTGCGCCAGAACTTCCCCGGAGGCTTTGCCGGCGACTCGGTGAATGCCCTGACAGGCCAGAACCTGACCCCGCTCATGCAGCGCACGCACCAGTTCACACGCCGCCTGCTGCGCTGGCGCAGAGGCAACGACGTGCTTTCGCACGGCACCTTCAAGCACTTCGCCATCAACCAGGGTGTCTATGTCTATGCCCGCGAATATCAAGGCCGCACGGTGACGGTCATCATGAACGGCACCGACCGCCCTGTCTGCCTCGACCTGAAGCGCTATGCCGAGGTATTGCCGTGGCGCGTGGCTACCGACGTGTTGAGCGACCGCCGCATCGACCTGACTACCCCGTGCCTGCAACTGGGTGTGCGCGAAACGCTCGTACTCGAATAACGCACAAAGGGCTGCCGGCCCGTACCCCTCTCGCCCACGCAGGAAGAGGGATGCACCTGCTCCATGCGGACTGCTGACAGAACTGCTGACAGGACTGCTGACAGGGCTGCTGACAGGCCAAAGGGAGCAACAACCAAGAATATCATAAGTGTTTTAATAGGTAATTAAGATTGGATAGGCTGTTCTTGCCTCATCTGCGACAAGGACAGTTTTAGTGTTTTAGGTAACTGACACATTTAGTTGTTGTGCAGACACTTCTTCGGGAGAAGCGGTGTCTGCTTTTATTTTGTCTGGCTGTTCCGACCAGAGAACCAGAAATTATTGCCATCCGTCAGATTCTCAGAAGCAAAGCGGCTGAAGGGTTTGGGTGTCAAGCCCTTCAGACCCTTCTGCTGTGAGACGAAGAAGACAAGAAGCGACGGGGCAATCGAGTAGGAGGTAAACACTAATCATAGGTTGTTTATCTCCTATTTTCGTG
>CAMBOH010000030.1 GCA_945869305.1 uncultured bacterium | reverse complement strand
GCATAAAGAATCATTAACAAAAATAGCTTGCACGAAACCATAGGAAGCGGGGCGTGCCTTGAACGCAGGCGCTTATTCTCTAATTCAACTTGCGAAACGTGAGTATTTCTTTCATCTCTTTCATGTGGGCTTATGGGCTGGGGTGGATGCGGATGCAGCCCCGTTAGAGGCTTTGCAACCGGTCTATGCGTCTGTACCCTTGATGCACATTCGGGTCCAGATGCAGCGGGGTATCAGTTGCCAGAAGAACACCAGCAGGCGGTACATCCAATTGATGGTGACTACAGACTTGCGCTTTTCGAGTGCTTTCACGATGTCTGCGGCCACCTGTTCCGCTTGAAGCTGCATGGGGAAATGGCTTCCTTCAATCAAGGGCGTCCTGACGAAGCCGGGCCGGATGTCGGTGATGTGCAGGTGATGCAGCCCCCTGATGCGGGCCAACTGGCAGAGACATTCCAGATAATGGCTCGTGAAACGCTTGGAGGCCGAATAGGCTGGTGCGGCTCCGAGTCCTTTGGTGCGCGCAATGGAGCTGATCACGGCGAGCTGTGCAGTGTCCTCTTTGTGTGCCTCGAAATATCTGAAGGCTTCGCCCACAAGGCGTGCCATGCCGAGGCAGTTTGTCTCGATGGTAGACAGTTCCTTCTCTGCGTTGAGCGACGTGTTCTGGTAACCAATCCCCGAACTGTGGAAGTACAGGTTCATGCCGCCCAACCGTTCAATGAGGCGGTGCAGTCCGTCCGTTGCCTGGGTCTGGGTAACGTCGATCACCTCGTAGGCCACGATGCCCGCTGTCTCGGCCATCATCTTTTCAAGGATATCCTTGCGCCTGCCGGCTATGCCGACCCTCCAGTTTCGTCCGGCCAATAGCCGGGCCACCTCATAGCCTATGCCCGAGGTAGCTCCCATCACAATGGCCGATGGTACCTGTTGCTTGTTGTCCGTCATTTATTGTTCCTGATTTCGAGCGAAATGTCCCTGTACTCCCGTTTGCCCTCAATGTAGTCGGCATAGAGCTTCTCTTCGCTCCTGCCTTTCAGTACATGGCATTTGCCACACGAACTGCAGTGGTGCAGACACTGCCACGCCTCGTGTACAAATGCCAGGCGGTCTTCTCTTGTCGAGGATGTGATGCTGGGAGGGGATGTCATGCTGTTCTTGATAGTTTCAGTGGCCACAACCGGGCCTGTGGTTCATGAATGGTCCTATTTCTGCTATTCGCGGATAATTTACGGCAATTCACGTTCGAATGACTTCAACGTAAATTGCCGTAAATGAATCTCAGATAGTTGTCAACCCAACGGCTTTAGCCTATATGATTGTCTCTGACCCGCAGCGAAGCGTACACCAGATAGGCAATGAGCAGCAGGTACATGCCGAGCGACAGCCATTCGGCTGCAGGTGTTTCTGTCCATGCGGGGTTGGCGAGCTGGATGCCACCGAACTGCAAGGCGGCACTGACCACGCCCATCAAGGCACCGCCGGCAATGAAGCCCGAGGCCAAGAGGGTGCCCCGTTCGTTGCGCAGGCTGTTGAGCTGCGTATCGGTGGAACGCGTGTTGACATACCAGTTGACAGCACCACCCACAATGAGCGGCAGGTTGAGCTGCAAGGGGATGAACATGCCGAGTGCAAAGGCCAAGGCTGAGATGCCGCAGGCATTCAGCACAAGCGCAATGACCGCACCGATGCCGTAGAGCAGCCAGGGTGCTCCCTGACCCGACATGAGCGGCTCAATGACAGCCGCCATGGCACGGGCCTGGGGGGCAGCCATCACATCGGTGTTGTCGGGCGTGAAGCCGTATGCCTTGTTCAATATCATGATCACACCGCCCACAGTGGCGGCCGAAACGAGGATGCCCAGAAACTTGTAGGTCTCCTGATACTTGGGTGTGCTGCCCAGCCAATAGCCAATCTTCAGGTCTGTGATGAAGGCACCTGCGCTGGACAGGGCCGTACATACCACACCGCCCATGATGAGTGCGGCCACCATGCCGCCGGTTCCCTTCAGGCCAACCAGTACCATGATGATAGAGGAGAGGATAAGGGTCATGAGCGTCATGCCGCTTACGGGGTTACTGCCCACAATGGCAATGGCATTGGCTGCCACCGTGGTGAACAGGAATGCTATGACGGCCACAATCAGAATGCCTACCAGCGTGAAGAGCAGGTTGCCGCCCATCACACCCGTGTAGAAGAATACAGCGGTTACCAGAATGGCCAGCAGCGAACCGATGGCGATGATCTTCATCGAAAGGTCGCGCTGCGTACGCTGGTCGGCAGCGGGATTGGCATTGCCCTTGAAAATCTTGCCTACCAAGGTAAAGGCACTCCTGATAACGCCCCAGCTCTTCACCACACCGATGATGCCGGCCATGGCTATACCGCCGATGCCGATGCTCTTGGCATAGTTGAACAGCTGTTCGGGCGTGGCATCAGCCGCCAGCAAAGGCTGGTTGCTGCCCGAGGCAATGTTCATGTCGGGGAACACCAGGGTTATGCCGGGCACAATGACCCACCACACAACGACTGAACCGAAGCAGATGATGGAGGCGTATTTCAGTCCGACAATGTAACCCATGCCCAGCAGGGCCGCACTGGTGTTGCAGCTGAACACGAGCTTGGTCTTGTCGGCAAAGGCGGCTCCCATCTCAGTGACACGGCTGGTGAAGTTTTCTGTCCATGCACCCAGACTGGCCACCAGAAAATCATAGAGTCCGCCTATCATGCCGGCTACCAGCAGGGGCATGGCCTGCGAACCGCTCTTTTCGCCCGAAATCAACACCTGTGTCGAGGCTGTGGCTTCGGGGAAAGGATACTTGCCGTGCATGTCCTTCACAAAATACTTGCGGAAGGGAATGAGGAACAGAATGCCGAGTACGCCGCCCAGCAGCGAAGCCAGGAACACCTGGATGAAGTTGACCGAGAGTTCGGGATACTTGTGCTGCAGGATGTAGAGCGCAGGCAGGGTGAAGATGGCTCCGGCCACAATCATGCCCGAACAGGCACCGATACTCTGTATGATGACATTTTCGCCCAACGGGTCTTTGCGGTGAGTGGCGCCGCTCAGTCCCACGGCAATGATGGTGATGGGGATGGCAGCCTCAAACACCTGTCCTACCTTCAGACCCAGATAGGCTGTGGCGGCCGAGAATATAACGGCCATGAGAATACCCCAAGTGATGGACCACGGCGTGACTTCGCGATAGGTCTTGCCGGGCTTCATGATCGGTTCATAGTTTTCGCCTTCTTTCAGTTCGCGAAAGGCGTTTTCGGGAAGTGTGGTCATCTGTTTTTATTGAAAATGTGTAGAATACTTACTGCTGGGTGAACAGGCCATTCCAGTCTGCTGGGCGCTGTGAGGGAGAGGCTTGCTTTGAAGTTTGAGTGATTATGGGTTAGTGATTAGGATATGAGGTTTCGTGTAACCAGCATTCAAAGCACGCCCCGAAAGGCAAGGATTGCGCAATCTCATAATCTCACAACCTCATAACCTTATAACCTCATAACTCATAACCTTATAACTCATAACTTATAACCTCATAACCTTATAACTTATAACCTCATGACTCGTAACCTACAGAGAATCGCTCACCAAACATCCACGCGGTCCTTCTTGGCCACGAAGAGCGGGTCTTTCTTGGTGATGTTGAACGCCTTGTACCAGGCATCGATGTGCGGCAGCGCACCGTTCACGCGCCACAAGGCCGGAGAGTGCGGGTCAGTCTTGACCTGCTGGCGCAGCTTCTCGTCGCGGATATTGTTTGCCCAGATCAGGCCATAGGACAGGAAGAAGCGCTGTTCGGGCGTGTAGCCGTCCTTCTCGCCCAGCGGCTGCTCCTTCATGGCATTCTGTAAGGCCTGGAAGGAAATGTTCAGTCCGCCGTGGTCGGCGATGTTCTCGCCCAGTGTCAGCTGTCCGTTGGCATGCAGACCGGGCATCACCTCAATACGGTCAAAGAAGCGGCGCATCACCTGCGTGCGTTCTTCGAAGTTCTTCTTGTCGGCTTCCGTCCACCAGTTTCTCAGGTTGCCGTCCTTGTCGAACTGTGAACCCTGGTCGTCAAAGCCGTGCGTCATTTCGTGGCCGATGACCACGCCGATAGCACCGTAGTTGCAGGCATCGTCGGCTTCGGCATTGAAGAAGGGCGGCTGCAGAATGCCTGCGGGGAAGCAGATTTCGTTGGTCGTCGGATTGTAGTAGGCATTGATGGTCTGCGGGGTCATGAGCCACTCCGTGCGGTCGGTAGGCTTGTTCACGCGCTTCTCTATGTAGTAGTTGCTCATGAACTTCGTGGCGCGCACCATATTTTCATAATAGCTCAGGCTCTCGTCGATGTCCAGCTTGGAGTAGTCCATCCACTGGTCGGGATAGCCAATCTTCACATAGAAGCTGCTGAGCTTTTCGTGGGCCTGCCGCTTGGTTTCCTCACTCATCCATGTCTGTTGGTCGATGCGTTGTCCCAAAGCCGTCTGCAGGTTCTTCACTAACTGCACCATGCGCTGTTTCGATGATTCAGGGAAATACTTCTCGACATACAGTTTTCCGACAGCCATGCCCAGTGCGCTCTCCACCGCACCTACGGCACGCTTCCAGCGCGGACGGTCTTGTTCGGCTCCGCTCATTACATGATTGTAGAACTGGAAGGCTTCGCTGCGGAAGCGGTCGCTCAGTGAACTGGCCGCATCGTCCACCACCTTATAATATAGGTATGCCTTCAGAGCCTCCACGTCGCATTCAGCCAGAATCTTCTCCACTTCATGAATGGGTTCGGGCTGGTTTACCGAAACGTGTTCGATGGCGGGAATGCCTTCCAGCAGGCAGAGTGTACTCCAGTCTATGCCGCTGTAGTCGGCCAGCAGCTGGCGGTAACTCATCTTGTGGTAGTTGTTCTGTACGTCGCGCAGCTGGGTGGCACTGTACGATGCCTTGGCAATGCGCGTTTCGATATCAAGCACCGCTTCCATGTGCTGCTGTGCCTCCTGTTCTGTCTGTCCGGTCATGGTGAACAGGTTCTTCACATATTCACGGTAGGCCTGGCGTATCTGTTGCGTGGGTTCGTCATCGCCCAGATAGTAGTCGCGCTCACCCATCGAAATGCCGCCCTGGTTAATCTGCACCAGATTCCAGCGTGCATCCTTCAGGTCGGCGTCACAGCCCAGATGGAAGAAGCAGCCTATGCCGCGGGCATGGAGGCTGGCCATGACATACTGCACTTCGCTGCGCGACCTGATGGCCAGCACTTCGTCGAGTGTGGCCTGGATGGGTGCATAGTCCTCGCGGTTGCGGCGCACACTGTCGATGGCCAAGCGGTAGAGCGAACCGATTTTCTGTTCCAATGTGCCCTGCGGATGCTGTTCGGCGGCCAGGCCTTCAATAAGTTCGCGCAGTTGCCTGCGGTTGTCTTCGGCCAGCTGTTCAAACTGCGAATAGCGGGCATATTCGGCGGTGAGCGGGTGGGCTTCGCGCCATCCGCCGGTGGCAAATCGGTAAAAGTCGCTGCCGGGTTTGGCTGTGAGGTCCATATTGGCCTTGTCAATGCCCGACGAAAGTTGCTGCTGGGCAAAAGAAGAGGTGGCAGCCATAGTCAATGTGAGTAAGATGGATTTGAGTTTCATAGGGATAAGGATAGGATTATGATGGGGGACTGGGTGAAGGACTACAAACTGTTTTCGATGGCCTTTTCCCAGGCCTCTTCGGCTTCTTTCAGCCTGCGCTGCAGGTCGGCATAGGCTTCAAACAGCTGGGCATTGGAGGCCCCTTCGGGCGTAGCCAATTGGGCTTCAAGGTCGGCCTTCTCCGCTTCGAGCTTCATCACCAGGTTTTCGCATTCTTCCACCTGCTTTTCAGCCTTGCGGCGCAGGCGGGCCTGTTCTTTGCGTTCTTCATACGACAGTTTGCCCTCCGAGGGTTCTGCCTTTTCGGGAGTGGCGGCTGTCGGCGTGTGGGTCGAGGGCGAACCGGCCGTGTGCAGCTGGTCGAGCGATTCGATGTCCTTCTTTTGCAGGAAGTCGTAGATGCCGCCCAGGTGTTCGCGCACCTGTCCGCCGCCAAACTCGTAGACCTTTCCGACCAGTCCGTCCAGGAAGTCACGGTCGTGGCTCACCACGATGACTGTGCCGTCGAAGGCCAGGATGGCCTCTTTCAGCACGTCCTTCGTGCGCATGTCGAGATGGTTGGTCGGTTCGTCCAGAATCAGGAAGTTGACGGGTTCGAGCAGCAGCTTGATCATGGCCAATCGCGAACGCTCACCGCCCGAAAGCACTTTAACCTTCTTGTCAGAGGCTTCACCGCCAAACATGAAGGCACCGAGAATGTCACGGATTTTCAGTCTTATGTCGCCTTTGGCTACCCGGTCGATGGTGTCAAACACCGTGAGCTCGCCATCGAGCAGCTGTGCCTGGTTCTGTGCGTAATAGCCTATTTCCACATTGTGGCCCAACTTCAGGTTGCCGCCATAGGGTATCTCGCTCATGATGCACTTCACCAGCGTAGACTTGCCTTCGCCGTTCTTGCCGACAAAAGCCACCTTCTCGCCGCGCTTGATGGTGAGGTTCACATGCTGGAACACACAGTGTTCGCCATAGTCCTTGCGCAGGTCTTCGCAAATGACTGGATAATCGCCCGAACGGGAGCAGGGCGGAAACTTCAGGTGAAGACAGGCGTTGTCCACCTCGTCGACCTCAATGGGCACCATCTTCTCAAGCTGCTTGATGCGGCTCTGCACCTGTACAGCCTTGGTGGGCTTATAGCGGAACCGTTCGATGAAGTCCCTGATGTCGGCCATTTCCTTTTGCTGGTTCTCATAGGCGCGGAGCTGCTGCTCGCGGCGTTCTGCCCGCAGGCGCACAAACTCGTCGTACTTCACCTTGTAGTCGGTAATCCGTCCGCAGGCAATTTCAAGCGTACGGTTGGTGACATTGTTGATGAAAGCGCGGTCGTGGCTCACGAGTACGACAGCCCCGGGCGACTTGGCCAGGAACTGCTCGAGCCACCTGATGCTCTCTATGTCAAGATGGTTGGTCGGCTCGTCGAGCAGCAACACGTCGGGACGGCGAAGCAGTAGCTTGGCCAGCTCTATGCGCATGCGCCATCCACCCGAAAACTCACGGGTAGGCCGGTCGAAGTCGGCTGGCGTGAAGCCCAATCCTTGCAGCGTGCGCTCCAGTTCGGCGTGGTAGTTCATGCCGCCCATCATCTGGAAGCGTTCACTCTCGTGGGTGAAGCGTTCCACTAAGTCCATATAGGAAACGCTCTCGTAATCAGTGCGTTCGGCCAGCTGGTTGTTGAGCTGCTGAATGTGTTCCTGCAACTCGCTGATATGTTCGAAAGCCTTTTCGGCTTCCTCCATCACCGTGTGTTCGTCGCTCAATACCATCACCTGTGGGAGATAGCCGATGGTGATGTCATTCTGTACCGACACCGTTCCGCCAGTGGGCTGCTGCTCTCCGCTGAGAATCTTGAGCAAGGTCGACTTGCCCGCCCCGTTCTTTCCGACCAGCGCAATGCGGTCTTTCTTGTTTATAACGAATGACACGCCCGCAAAGAGCGGGCGTGCACTGAATTCTACACTTAAATTTTCAACAGATACCATATCGGTTTTAGCTTAGCGCATAGCGTACCAGGGAGTCCCGTTCCAGTGGGGGCGACAGTCCCTTTCGGCTATTCACGGCTGTGTTACGGCGATTCGCGCTCCAGAACGCCCATTCAAAGCAAAATCCCGAAGCTGCTCCATGAATGGACGGAGGCAGTCGTTTGACGGGCATTCGGAGACCGGAAACGGTTTTAGTAGCTTCGTGCCACGATGACCCTGCAGGTGGCGGGCTTGCCGCTCACCATGTCTACGCCCAGGTTCTCTTGGCTGTAGCCGTAGGGCACACAGCGTATGGTGGCCTGCGTGTCGGCCTTGATTTGTGCTTCTGTTTCTTCGGTACCGTCCCAGGGACAGAGGAAGAAGCCGCCGTTCTTGACACGTTCCTTGAATTCCTCGTAATTGTCGCAGGGGAAGATGTTGTCGTCCAGACGCTTCTTGGCCTTGTTGTAGATATTGGTCTGGATTTCTTCGAGCAGCGTCTTGACATATTCCTCGATGCCTTCGAAGGGCAGCGTCTGCTTTTCGAGTGTGTCGCGGCGCATCAGTTCGATGGTGCCGTTCTCCAGGTCACGTCCACCCATCACCAGACGCACAGGCACACCCTTCAGCTCGTAGTCGGCGAACTTGAAGCCCGGGCGCTTGTTGTCGGCATTGTCATACTTGACGCGGATGCCCATAGCCTTCAGGCGGTCAGCCAGCGCACCGAGTTTCTCGTCGAAGGCGGCCAGTTCGGCATCACCCTTATAGATAGGCACAATGACCACCTGAACCGGTGCGAGGTGGGGAGGCAGTACCAGACCGTTGTCGTCAGAGTGGGTCATGATGAGAGCCCCCATCAGTCGGGTGCTCACGCCCCATGAGGTAGCCCAGGCATAGTCCAGCTTGTTCTCCTTGTCGACGAACTGCACATTGAAGGCACGACCGAAGTTCTGTCCCAGGAAGTGGCTTGTGCCGCTTTGCAGGGCCTTGCCGTCCTGCATCATCGCCTCAATGGTATACGTGTCGAGCGCACCGGCAAAACGTTCGGTCGCACTCTTCACGCCGCG
Source organism: uncultured bacterium (assembly GCA_945869305.1). Classification (GTDB taxonomy): domain Bacteria; phylum Bacteroidota; class Bacteroidia; order Bacteroidales; family Bacteroidaceae; genus Alloprevotella. Next base: position 13,406 of record CAMBOH010000030.1, on the reverse strand, counting down.
TACCACCGGAATGGCCATTACCTCGCGGGCGAAGTCGGCATACACGTCGAGCATCTGCTTGGCGCGGGCTTCGGCCTCTTCACGGGTAGCATGGGCCGTGTGGCCTTCCTGCCAGAGAAATTCAGAGGTACGGAGGAAAAGGCGGGTACGCATCTCCCAGCGCATGACGTTGCACCACTGGTTGCAGCACAGGGGCAGGTCGCGCCATGAGTGAATCCATTTGCGGTAGGTGTTCCAGATTGTAGTTTCCGAAGTAGGGCGAATGATCAGCTCCTCTTCGAGTTTGGCTGCGGGGTCAACGACCACGCCGTCACCATCAGGATTAGCCTTCAGGCGGTAATGAGTCACCACGGCACATTCCTTGGCGAATCCTTCCACGTGTTCGGCCTCCTTCGACAGGAAGTTCTTGGGTATAAGCATCGGGAAATAAACGTTCTGCACGCCCGTCTCCTTGAAGCGTTCGTCGAGTGACTGCTGGATGCGTTCCCAGATAGCATAGCCGTATGGTTTGATGACCATGCAGCCGCGCACGTCGGCCTGTTCGGCCAAGTCGGCCTTCACAACCAGTTCGTTATACCAGCGCGAATAGTCCACACTGCGCTTGGTCAGGTCTTTCAGTTCTTTTGCCATAACAGATGGTGTTGCCGCACGCCTCGGTGCGGCCTGTCTTGAAGTTTGTGTTTTAATTGCGGATGCAAATGTATACAAAATCCGTGACCTGTCACGCAGCGGCTGCAAGATTGTGCTTCTTGGCCGGATATTTTAGGTTGAATGCACAATACTTTCAAAAGAAGATATACTGCATCAGCCAATGAAGTATATCTTCTATCGCAGTAGAAGTATACTCACGTTTCGCAAGTTGAATCAGAGAATAAGCGCAAGCGTTCAAGGCACGCCCCAAAGGGGCAACGAGCACATAGCCCAGGGCATCGCCCTGGGTGGAATGAGGCGATTAAGTTCGCCCTGAAAGGGCAAAAGCATTAGAAAACAGCCGTTGTTTAGAAATGCTTTTGCCCTTGCAGGGCGCATTTGCGGCGGTCAACATTCCCAGGGCGTTGCCCTGGGCTATGCGCTTGCTGGGCCTTCAGCCCGCTCCTTAAACGCTTGTCAGCTACAAGTGAACACTTGCGAATGCTGGGCCTTCAGCCCGCTCCATGTACGCTTGTAGCTACAAGAAAGTATATCTTCTATCGCGGATGAAGTATATCTTCTATCGCAGTAGAAGTATATCTCCTATCTCTGTAGAAGTATATCTTCTGTAAAAAAAGAGGTGGAGAGTCTGTGCCGCGTAAGAGGCTGGAGCGCGGAGGAGAAGCGAACGACAGGTTTAGTTGTGTCTGTAGTGGACGATGACGTCTTGCAAGATGGAGTCGGGCACCCAATGCGTGATGTCGAGTCCGGAATGGATGCGCTGGCGCACCTCGGTCGAAGAGTAGGGAAGCAGAGGCGCATCTATGCTGCTGACACCTGGAGGCAGGGGAGCGGCCAGAGGGAAACCGGGACGTGGATAGACATAAATGCGGTGGTGGGAGAGTATACGTTCTGTGTGTGCCCAACGGTCAAAGTTGGCCCAGTTGTCGGCACCGATGAGGAGGGAAAATTCATGGTCGGGCCAGGTGCGCCCCAATGCGCACAGGGTGTTCCAGGTGTAGGAAGGACGGGGCAGCGTGAACTCGAAGTCAGAGACGACGATGCCACGCTCACCCTGCACGGCCTTGCAGGCCAATTCGTACCGGAGCCGCTCGTCGAGCAGCCCACCTTGCGGCTTGAGCGGATTCTGCGGCGATACCATGAGCCACACCTGGTCGGCCAGATTCTCTCTCAGGACCTGGCGCGCCAAGGCTATGTGGCCGCAGTGGATGGGGTTGAACGACCCGCCGAAGAGCATGATGCGTCGGTGTGGACTCATGACGCAAGGAAGTCTTTCACCGCTTGCAGCACCTCGCAGCAGGCGGTTTCGAGCTGGTCGTTGACAATGACCTTGTCAAACTGAGGGGCATAGGAGAGTTCGAATGCCGCACGGGCAATGCGCTGCTCGATGACTTCGGGCGCATCGGTGCCGCGCTGTTCCAGACGCTGACGCAATGCCTCGATGGAGGGGGGCTGGATGAAGAGGCTGAGGGCCTGCTCCCCATAATGCCGCTTGATGTTGAGCGCGCCGAGCACATCGACATCACACACCACGTGCTGGCCCTCTGCGAGCTGGTTGTCAACCTGTTGCTGCAGGGTGCCGTAGAAACGGTTTTCGTAGACTTCCTGATATTCCAGAAAGTCGCCAGCCGCTATGTGTGCCCTGAACTCATCGGGGGTCAGAAAGAAGTATTCCACGCCGTTCTGTTCGGTGCCGCGCGGCGGCCGACTGGTCGCAGAGATCGAAAAGTGGAGATTAAGGCCCTGCTGCATCAGGTAATTGATGAGCGTGCTCTTGCCGCTGCCGCTGGGGGCGGAAAAGATCAGTACTTTCATGGGATGGGGGTAGGAACTTGTTGAAAAGTATTTGCACTAAGATGTATCGGATTGCTATGACACGCCGTGTACATCCGCTCAGTGGGCATCGGGGGGAGGATAAGATTGGCTGCGGTCGGAACAACATCCAGACAGGCCGGTCTGGAGCTGCGCTCACCTTGCGACAATGCTTGGGCTTAGCGCAGAGTATAGCGCGAACGTCCGGGAGAGCAGGCGGAGGCCCACTTGGGCTTGTTACTCTTGGCAACGGCAGGCCGGATGCCTGCTCTCCCCGTGCTTTAAGCTGAAATGCTACATGACATTCAGCACCTGCTCTTTGATTTGTTCCAGCTCATCCTTCATCTTGACCACGATGTTCTGCATTTCAGCCTGGTTGCTCTTCGAACCGGTCGTGTTGATTTCGCGCCCCATTTCCTGTGCGATGAATCCGAGCTTCTTGCCTTGTCCGTGGCGTTGCTTCATGGTTTCGCGGAAGTAGTTGAGGTGGTTGGTGAGCCGCTGTTTCTCTTCGCTGATGTCGAGCTTTTCGATGTAGAAAATCAGCTCCTGCTCCAGCCGGTTCTTGTCGTAGTCGATGCCACGAAGTTCAGCCAGGCGTTCAACTAAGCGGTTGCGTATTTTCTCCACACGCGCCTGTTCGAAGGGTTCGATTTGTGCCAGCAGGGCTTCGATATTGTCAATTTTCTCATTGAACTTCAGGTAGAGGGCCGCACCTTCCTGCTGGCGGAACGCTACCAGCTGTTCGATGGCTTGCAGCACAGCGGTGTGTACGGCCTGCCATTCGCCCTCGTCGAGGGTTTCAGCAGCCGGGACCTGCGTGCAGTCGGGCAGGCGGAGCACGAGTTCCCAAAGGTTTTCGGGAAGGGGAATGTTCTTCTCCTCACTGATGCGCTGGATTTGTGCCACGTAATTGGCCACCACTTCGGCATTGATGGTGGCAGAGGCAGATGACTCGTTCTTTTCGATCCAAAGGTTGAAGTCCACCTTTCCACGCTCAAGGCGTTGGGCGATGAGCGCACGTATTTCCATTTCCTTTTCGCGGTATACGGGTGCAATACGCGTATTGAGGTCCAGGCATTTGCTGTTGAGCGACTTGATTTCGGCGTGAATCTTCTTGTCGCCCCAAATGGCTTCGGCTTTGCCGTAGCCGGTCATTGACTGTATCATGTTTTTGTTAGAGGTAGTGTTTGCGGGTTGTGCGTTAGAGGCTTGTCATGACGCGCCCCAAAGTTGGGCTGCCCTACAGCCTCAAAGCCCAATAACCTTATAAACTGATATGACAGGCTTTTAAAGATCCAGGCTCTTCCACCAGGCGTCATCGTCCTTGAGGTATTTGGCGAACCAGGCGAAGATGGCGTTTTGCCAGGCCAGACGCTTGTTGTAGTTGGTGATGACATGATTCTCACCGTCTATCTGGATATAGCATACTTCGCGGCCCAAAATCTTCAACGCGTTGAATAGTTGCTGGCTCTCGTTGGTCGGCACATTGGTGTCGGCCGTGCCGTGCAAGAGGAGCATGGGCGTGTGAATCTTGTCGGCATTGAACAGCGGAGACTGCTTGACGTAGAGGTCGGGATTGTTCCAGGGATAACTGCCATACTGGGCACATTCGCCATAGGAATAGCCCCAGTAGCCTCCGCCCCAATAGCTGGCGATGTTGCTGATGCCCGCATGCGAAATGGCTGTGGCAAAGAGGTCGGTCCGGGTTTGCAGATACTGCGTCATGAAACCGCCGTAAGAGGCACCCATACAGCCAATGCGCTTGGCGTCGACGAAGGGGTGCTCCTGACAGAACTTGCGGGTGCCTTCGATGATGTCATCGCCTGATTCCTTGCCCCAGGTGTTCACGTGACGCGCAGCAAACTCCTGTCCGTAGCCGATCGTTCCGCTGGGATTGACGGCATACACGACATATCCCTGTCCGGCAAGTACCTGAAGCGGATATTGAAATTCCAGACACTGCGTAGTCGGCGTGCAGCCGCCGTAGTAGTAGACAATGAGCGGATAGGTCTGTTCGGGGTTGAAGTCGGGGGGGAGCAGGTAGAAACCATCGATGGAGTCGCCACGGGTGGCCTTGAACTGCCACTCATGGCAGGTGCCGATGGCTACATCCTTGTAGAGCTCATCGAAACGGATCTTTCCTGTCAGAGTCGTGGCAGGCTTGCTCTTGTCGGTCAGGTTACACGTGAACATTTCGCGGGCACGCTCGGCCGTCTGGCCGAAAAATACGGCACGAGGATTACGCGTGGCCGTGGCGATGCTGTAGCCCTGTACGTAGGTGACGGGCAGCTCGTAGCGTACGACCTTACGGGTTCGCATGTCGAGCGAGAAGAGGCCGTGGTAAGCACGGTCGTCGGCACTGAAGTAGACCTTGTTGTCGGCCGCCGACCACTCATAGGAGGCTACTGAAGGGGCGAAGCCCTTGAGCAGGGCGGTAGTCTGGCGCGAAGCGATGTCGTAGAGATACAGGCGGTTGTCGAAAGCCTGCGGCTGCTGTCCGGGCTTCACCTCGCTGCCCAGCCCATCGAATGCTGCGGGCGAAGCTTTGACCAGAATCTGCCGGCCGTCGGGCGAGAAGCGGGTGTCGGAGATGAATATGGTGTCGTTCAGCAGGGTGTCGACCTGACCCGTATAGGCATCCATGCGCAATACGGAGGTGCGGTTGAAGGGGGCACGGTGGGCATCGAAGCGGCTGCTTTGAAGCAGCAGGTACTTGCCGTCGGCCGAGATGTCGGTAAGCCAGCATCCGGCAGCTCCGAAGGTGAGCCGCTTCATCATGCCGGTCTGCAGGTCGTAACGCCACAGGGCATTGCGGTTGCGCCATCCGGGCATACGGTCATCGGGGTCCTGCAGGCGTTTGAGCGCACCGCTGGCTGGCTTGCCCTCATCGGTTTGGGAAAAGATGAGATAGTCCTCACGGGGTGACACGCTGAATGAGCCGCTGGGCAGGTTGTCGGCCAAGACCCGTTCGCGGCCGTCGGCAGGCGTGTAGACCACGAGTTCGGTGCCCGTACCGCTGGGACGCGTGTAGTAGAGCACGTCCTTCGAACCCTTCAGCCAGTTGAGCCACACATATTCATTGCGGTGCATGAGCTCGCGTTCGGTAGCCGTCTCGCTGAGCACGGTTTCGTACTGTGCCGTGCCGTCGGGCTTGAGGTAGTAGCTTGTCGTGACCAGATATTTGCCTGTAGGCGACAGGGCCACACTGCGGTAATGGTCGCCCTGAAGCATGTCGGCCATGGTGTAGGGACGCTTGCCCTCGGGATTGACACACACCTGCTTCAGGTCTTCACCTATGAGGCGGACCGAGAAGGTGTCGCGGTCCGTCTTCTGCGTAAGCACCTGGAGGGTCAGTTCGGCCCGGCCCGGCGTGAGCTTGAGCTTCTTGTCGTCGCAGGCATTGCCGTCGACAAAGAGCTTGTAGCTGTTGAGATGGCTGATGTCGACACTACACTGGACGAAGCGGGGCGTTTCGACCGTGAAGCGCAGGGTGCGCCATGCTGCCGAACTGTCGGCACTGCATGAGAGGGCGTCGCCGTGCTTCACGGTCTGGGCAAAGCCTCCCTGGCGGACGCGCGACTTGCCGACAAGCGACTTGTTCTGCTTGAAGACTTCCTGAATGTCAAACGCCTTGCCCTGCATGTTCAGGGAGTCAGTGGAATAGGGCAGGGCTATGGGGTAGGGGCCTTCCATCTGCGCCGACTGCACCTGGAGGGTGTCGGAGTTGAGGGCGGCACTAAGCAGTAAGAGGGTGGAGGAGATGAGCATGTGGTGGAATGAGGTGGGTTAAATTTCAACTTTTGCGCTCCCCATGGCCTGAAAGTCCTTTTTGCGGAGCTTGAAGCTGTTGGTCAGGTATTTGTCACGTACGATTTGGTTGGCCGCCAGCTCCTCGGGCGTTCCCTGGAAGAGGATGCGGCCTTCAAACAACAGATAGGCGCGGTCGGTGATGCACAGTGTCTCCTCGACATTGTGGTCGGTGATGAGGATGCCAATGTTGCGGTACTTCAGCTTCCAGACAATATACTGGATGTCCTCGACGGCAATGGGGTCGACACCTGCAAAGGGTTCGTCGAGCATGATGAACTTGGGGTCGATGGCCAGACAACGGGCTATCTCGGTGCGGCGACGCTCTCCGCCCGACAACTGGTCGCCCAGGTTCTTGCGCACCTTTTGCAAACGGAATTCGGCAATCAGGCTTTCCAGCTTCTCGCGGCGGTATTCCTTGGGCTTGCCCGTCATTTCGAGTACCGAAGCGATATTGTCTTCCACACTCATCTTACGGAACACCGAAGCCTCCTGGGCCAGATAGCCTATGCCCTTCTGGGCACGTTTGTAGACGGGGTCGGAGGTGATTTCGTTGTTGTCGAGAAAAATGCGGCCGCCATTGGGCACCACCAGTCCCGTGGTCATGTAGAACGAGGTGGTCTTTCCGGCACCGTTAGGTCCGAGCAGTCCGACAATTTCGCCTTGCTTCACATCGAACGAAACACCGTTGACAACGGTGCGCTTGCCGTATTTCTTGATCAGCCCCTCCGTGCGCAGCACCATTTGGGAGGGTTCTTCTGATGGGTTGTCTGCCAGCGCGTCATCAGGCAGGCCGGTGTCGGCCGATGCCTCCTCAGCGTTGGCCGTCCCGGCATTCAGGGAGCCGGCTTGGCCTGTCATTTCGGGAGCGTCGGCTTCGGGCTGCACAGAGGAGGCAGCACCGAAGGATTCGGTTTCAGCAAATGCAATCACGTCAGTGTAGTATTGGTGGGGTTCATGTTTCGCCGGTGCCGACCGGCAGGGAGGAGGTCATGGGGTTGTCACATGACTCATAGGGCCTACAGAGGTACAGCCATTCTGACAGAGACTGTGACGACCTCGCGCCCGTCACCCTTAGTCTTTGGTGCGCAGCGAAACATGAACGGGAGGGTTCTACTTACAGGTCAGATTTCCGTATTCTCATACAGGTAGCGCTTGATACTGCGCTTGGGGGTCTTTTCGAACTCGTTGTCGAAGAGTTTAAAGCCCGCCAGCCGTTCGTAGGCAGCCACCATGTCGTTCAGGTCCTTGCGGTTCTGTTCCATGGCAACGCGCAAACCGTCTTCGTCCAGCCCGTCGCGTACAGCCTCGTCGCGGTCCGGATAGATGAGTGCATAGAGTTTCTCGTTCTTCTGGATAACGATGCTTTCGTTCACATAGGGCAGGGTGTTCAGCTTGTCCTCAATCTCTTCGGGATAGATATTCTGGCCCGAGGCACCCAGCAGCATGTTCTTGCTGCGTCCGCGAATGAACACGTTGCCTTCGCTGTCCATCAGTCCCAAGTCGCCGGTATGATACCATCCGTCGGCATCGAGCGTGGCCTTGGTGGCCTCTTCGTTCTTGTAGTAGCCCAGCATGGTGTTGGTGCCGCGTGCCTGTATTTCGCCGGCTATGTGCTGGGGGTCAGGACTGTCAATCCTTACTTCCATGCGGGGCACGGCTTTTCCGCACGAGCCCTGGCGGAAGTGGTGCCAGTCCTCATAGGTGATGATGGGCGCACACTCCGTAGCCCCGTAGCCCACGCAGTAGGGGAAGCCGATGCGCTTGAGCAGATTCTCGACTTCGCTGTTGAAGGCTGCACCTCCGATGATGATCTCATAGAAGCGGCCGCCGAACGTTTCGACCAGACGTTCACGTATCTTGTCGAAAATGCGTGTGCTGATGAGCGGCAGCTTGAGCAGCACCTTCATGCTGGGCGTCTGCAGCTTGGGCAACACATTCTTCTTGATGATCTTTTCGATGATGAGCGGTACGGATATGATGATGGCGGGCTTGATTTCGGCAAAAGCCTGCATGACGATTTTGGGCGAGGGGATGCGTGTAAGGTAGTAGATGTGACAGCCGTGCAGGAACTCGAAGACAAATTCAAACGACATGCCATACATGTGGGCCATAGGCAACATCGAAATGACGCTGTCGCCACGCTTGACCTTGCTGCCCAGCACTTCGATGGCAAATTCGTAGTTCGACCAGATGGAACGGTAGGGCAACATCACGCCCTTGGAGTTGGAGGTGGTTCCGCTGGTATAATTGATGAGGGCCAGGTCGTCGGGCCCGGGGCAATGACGATAGTTGACATGTTCCTTGCGGAAGAACTTGGGATATTTCTTTCCGAAGAGCTCGTTGAGCCTTTCGCGCGCATCGGTCAGTTTCTCCGTGCGTGAGACTAACAGCGAATAGTCGGGAATGTGCAGGATTCCTTCCAGATGGGGCATGGCTTCGGCATCCAGCTCGGGCCACACGACATCGCCGGCAAACAGCAGCTTGGCTTCAGAATGATTGACGATGTCGTGCACCTGTTGTGCCTTGAACTCATGCAGGATAGGCACCGCCACCGCTCCATAGCTCAGTACAGCCATATAGGCTGTGGCCCAATGGGCACTGTTGCGTCCGCACAAGGCGATTTTGTCGCCCGGAACGACACCGGCATTTTCAAAGAGAATGTGAAGCTTTTCTATTTTACGGGCCACGTCCTTGTATTGCAGTGTAACCCCTTGGTAGTCGGTAAGGGCATCCAGATCCCAATTGCTTTTCAGGCTTTCGGCAATAAGGCCAACAAAATTTGTATAGGTTTTCATTTGCTGTTAGATGGGCAAAGGCGGCAAGCTCCATGCCAGTTTGACTTTCGCTTGCCCGCACATTCGTATTATTTTTGTGCAAAAATAGTATACGGTGCTTTAAGAGCAAAGGAAAACCGCCGAAAAGATTCGGTTTGAAGGCAAATAGGCGGAATTTGTGCCGAAGGCATTCAGAAAACACCCAACGAAAACTGAGACAGCAAGGACAACCAAGACAACAGCAAATAAGTTGTCCCAAGTTGTCCCCGTTGTCGTCAGATAATAACCAACGACAACTGAGACAACCAAGACAACCAATAAACAGGTTGTCCAAAGTTGTCCCAGTTGTCGTCAATAAAAAAAACAACGACATCAAAAAAGAAAGTTATCCCAAGTTGTCCCTGTTGTCGTCAGAAAATGAACAACCTCATAAGCAATCCATTTACCTATGACTCATCTGAATGCGAATCAGATCTGGCTGAAAGCCTGGTCGATGTCGGCCAGAATGTCGTCGATGTGTTCTATACCGATGCTCAGACGCACCGTGGAGGGCGTGATATGCTGTTCGGCCAGTTCCTGGGGCGACATCTGCGAGTGGGTGGTGGTGTAGGGATGTATGGCCAGGCTCTTCACGTCGGCCACGTTGGCCAACAGCGAGAATATCTTCAACGAGTCAATGAAGCGCCAGGCTGCCTCTTGTCCGCCCTTGATTTCGAAGGTGAAAATCGAACCGCCCCCTTGCGGGTAGTAACGGTTGTAGAGTGCATGGTCAGGATGGGAGGGCAGGGAGGGGTGGTTCACCTTCTCAACCTTCGGATGCTTGCTCAGATACTCGACCACGCGCAGCGCGTTGGCCACATGGCGTTCAACGCGAAGCGAGAGGGTCTCGAGACCTTGCAACAGGATGAAGGCGTTGAACGGCGAGAGCGTAGCACCCGTATCGCGCAGGATGACCGCCCGGATGCGGGTGACGAAGGCTGCCGGGCCTGCCACATCGGCAAACACGGCTCCATGATAGGAGGGGTCGGGCTTGGCCAGCGTGGGATATTTGTCGGGATAGGCCTTCCAGTCGAATGTGCCGCCGTCCACAATCACACCGCCCAGGCTGCTGCCATGGCCGCCGAGGAACTTGGTGGCAGAGTGTACGACCACGTCGGCTCCATGTTCAATGGGACGGATCAGGTAAGGCGTGCCGAAGGTGTTGTCGACAATGACAGGCACACCATGACGGTGGGCCACTTCGGATACACCTTCGAGGTTGGTCACATCCGAATTGGGGTTGCCGAAGGTCTCCACGTAGACCGCCTTGGTGTTGGGCTGGATGGCCGCCTCAAGTGCCGCGAGGTCGTTCACGTTGACAATCGTGTTGCTCACGCCCTGTGTGGTCAACGTGTGCGTAATGAGGTTGAACGAGCCTCCATACAGGTTGTCGGCAGCGACAATATGGTCGCCGTTCTGCGCAATGTTCTGCAGGGCGTAGGTCACCGCTGCGGCTCCGCTGGCTACAGCCAGACCTGCCACGCCGCCTTCGAGTGCTGCCACGCGGTCTTCAAACACTCCCTGCGTGGGATTTGTCAGACGACCATATATATTACCCGCATCGCGCAGGTCGAAGCGGTCGGCCGCATGCTGGGAGTTGCGGAACACATAGGAAGTGGTCTGATATATAGGTACGGCACGCGCATCGGTTGCGGGATCGGGCGATTCCTGTCCAACATGTACCTGGAGTGTTTCGAAATGCAGTTTGTTAGTTGCCATGATCTTCTTGTTCTTATGTGGTTTGTATTGTGTTGATTTCTGCTGCAAAGGTAGGAAGAGTAGAATAAACCACCAAGAAGAAAATCAAATCAGGAAAATAACACTATCAAAGCTGACCATCGAAGAAAGCATGAGTGGTTTCAACTGCCATATGACAGTCTTCATGGAATATTATTCTACAGCATGACAGGGTGAAAACAGGTCGAATGCGGTCCTGGTAGTGCTTTCATGAGAAACTCAGGCGGCCCAACGCTGCATGATGAAAGATTTTTCTACATTTGCTGCCATATACAGCAATTTTTTCCATGCAATCCGAAAAGACTATGAATCTTGACTCAACCGACTTGCAGATATTGCGCGCACTCCAACAGAATGCACGCCTGACAACCAAGGAACTGGCCGCCCGTGTCAATCTGAGCACGACACCCGTGTTCGAAAGGGTGAAACGCATGGAGCGCGAAGGAATCATTGACCGCTATGTGGCGGTGGTGAATGCCGAAAAGCTGAACCGTGGCTTTGTGGTGTTCTGTACGGTGAAGATGAACCGGCTGAACCGCGACATTGCGGCACATTTTGCCCGGACGGTAGCGGCCATTCCCGAAGTGACCGAGTGTTACAACATCTCTGGACAGTACGACTACCTGCTCAAGATTCATGCACCCGATATGAAAAGCTACCAGCAGTTCGTGCTCAACGTGCTGGGCACCATCGAACACCTGGCTTCGCTCGAAAGCACCTTTGTGATGGACGAGCTGAAACTCGAATACGGCATTGTGCTGTAGGAGCGGAGGAATCGGTTGGGAGGGCAGGTTTTGCGCCCCCGCCTTGGGGAAGGAGGGTTTCACCGCTGCTCTCCCGACTTGTCCCTTCGCAGGAGTTCGATGAGGTTCCGGTTTAGTTTTTTCAAGTCCTGCCCCGTACGGTTGAGCAGCACTTCGGGCATGGTTTTCCACTCCCCGAAGAAGTCGGGAACCAGCTGCAGGAGATTCTTGCGGCAGTCGCGCGGCTTTTGGAGTCCGTCGGCATTGACCACCACGTTGAGCGCTGCATGGTGCAGTTCGATGTCGATGGTGCTGCCAGTCCAGAAGGGGTCACCGTCGAAGTGTGCGACCCCTTCTCCCTCACGGCGCAGCCGCAGCTTCGAAGCCTTGAAGGTCTTGACATGGCTGTTGGCAGGCAGGGTCCCCTTGAACAGTTGCAGGGCCACCTGTGGGGCTTCGATGGCGTTGAAGGGTTCCATCACCACCACATCGAGCAACCCGTCCTTCATGCTGGCATAGGGTGCGATGAAGGCGTCGTTGCCATACTGCGAAGCGTTGGCACAGGCTATGAGAAAGGCCTTGCAGGTCACTGTGCCGTTGTCATCTTCTATATAATAGGTCTCAGGCTTGTACATCAGTCCCGACCGCAGGGTGTTCTCGACGTATGCGAGCAGTCCGCGGCGGCCGCCTGTCGCAAAACGTTCGCTGACGAAAGCGTCGAACCCCACCCCGCAGGTACAGAAGAAGGGTCGGCTGTCGATGGTGCCGTAGTCGAGCGTATGAACCACACAACGGTTCAACACGTCGATGGCTCCACGCGCATCGAGCGGCAATGCCAGGTGGCGTGCCAGCCCGTTGCCGGAGCCGCAGGGCACGATGCCCAGCGCGGTGGAAGTATGTACCAGCGCACGTCCCACTTCGTTTACCGTACCGTCACCTCCCACTGCGACGACCACATCCACACCGCGTCCTACGGCTTCGGCGGCCAGCAGGCAGGCATGCCCTGCATACTCCGTGTAGACCACCTCCACCTCGTAGCGTGTGGGGTCGGTATGCGACAGGGCCAGTTCGGCAATGCCTTGTTTGCGTTGGGTGCCCGATATGGGGTTGATGATATAGCGTATCTTCTTCATTGTCATGCTCTTTTACGCGCTGTATGTTTCATTGTGGGGACAAAGATAGTGCAAGTGAGCGCAAAGAGCCAAGCCTGCTTGAGCTTTTTGCCGAACGCAGCCTATCTTATCTAAAGATAGTGCAAGTGAGCGCAACGAGCCAAGCTTGCACTTCCTGTTTTAAAGAAATATAGCTGTCTGGTAGGTGACTGTAGCGCTGACGACTGGGAGAGCAGGCCTCTGGCCTGCACGCTCCGAGTTTATCCGCAGCCATCAGCTGAATGTCGCTTAGGGTCTATCAGGCCGAACTGAATGCTGGATTGATAGCATACACCTTATTTGACGTGATTCACTCTATCTATATACGCATATTTTATCCTTGTAAAAATCGTTCAACCCTTCAGCCGACCCTTCATTCTCCTTGATACTCAGAAAGGAGCAGGCTGAAGGGTTTTGTTTTCAAACCCTTCAGGAAGCTTCAGCCGTGCAGGTAGCCTTCAGCATCCACTATTCTTTCAAACCTTCCTGATTCATGACCTGCAAGTCCGGGATTCGGCGCAACAACCCGTCGGGTTGTCACGCTTAGACCAGCCTCCGTTTTGACACAGTTCTTGTCTGGGTATATCCTTGTGAAGAGACCATCTTGGCCTGTTGTCTTCAAGCGTTCAAGGCACTGGGAGAGCAGGCATCCTGCCTGCTCTTTTCGTTGAAGCAGGCAGGATGCC
>CAMBOH010000029.1 GCA_945869305.1 uncultured bacterium | reverse complement strand
CTTGTCACGCCTTAATTATTCACTCACGTTTCGCAAGTTGAATCAGAGAATAAGCACCTGCGTTCAAGGCAAAGCATTAGGAGACAAGCGTTGTATAGAGACGCTTTTGCCCCTTCTTGACAACACCTTAAACGCCGGTTGGCTTACGACATAAATGGTTCGCAAGCCGCCCTGGTCACCAAGAGCTAACCGGCCTACAATCCGCTCCACGAACACCTGCCAACCACCAATGGACACTGCCGAAACCTGAGCTCATGATCTTGCAATCCGAGAAAAAAACAAACGAACAAGGGCACATATAAAATATAGTGCTATATTTGCACGGAATTTTAACTATCGATGAATTTATAAATGAAGAAGCACCTTATCCTTTTTGCATTCGTCATGCTGGCTCTCTCCTCTTGCAAGACAAGAGAGAAGATTGTCTACTTCCAGGACATCAACATCGAACAGGCTGTACCTACCCAGATGCGCTCAACCCTGCGCCTTGAACCCGGCGACAAACTCGGTATCACGGTCACCAGTTCGGCCACACCCGAATTGGCTGCGCGCTACAACCTCTCCGCGGGTACCAACAGCAGCATGGGAACAGCCAACTCCGACAACTTCCGCTACTCGATTGACGAGAACGGAAACATCGACATGTTGGGTGTCGGTCGCATCCAGGTAGGCGGCTGCACCCGTTCAGAAGCTGCTGCCAAAATCCAGCAAGCCTTCCGCAACGGTATTCTGAACGATGCCGTCGTGACAGTATCTGCCTACAACCAGTACATCACCATTCTAGGCGATGTGACCCGTCCGGGCCGTTACGAGATTTCGCGTGACAACATCACCATTCTCGATGCGCTCGGCATGGCTGGCGACCTCAGCATCACAGGCCGTCGCGACATGGTAAAGGTCATACGCCGTGAAGGCAACGAGTCGAATGTCTACTTCGTGGACCTCCGCTCCAAGGACATCTTCAACTCGCCGGTCTATAACCTGCAGCAGAACGACGTGATCTACGTTGAGCCCAACAAAGTGAAGCAAGGCCAGTCCACCAACAACGACAACTCGGTCCGTGCCATCAGCACCTGGCTCTCCGTCACCTCCGTGCTGACCAGCATCGCCATTCTCATCTTCCGCTAAAGGCTTCTCCGCCTGTCATCAAGTCTGCCCCCGAAGGAAGGTCTCGCAGGTATTCACCTGTGGGCAACATGCGTTCAAGCAACGGGCTGAAAGCCCGGCAAGCACATAGCTCAGGAAAACCGACGCCCTGGGCTATGTGTTCGTTACATAAGATTGGCTGCGCTCGGCATAGCTCAAGCAAGCTTGGCTTTGCTCTCACTTGCACAATCTTTGCATAAGATTGGCTGCACTCGGCATAGCTCAAGCAAGCTTGGCTTTGCTCTCACTTGCACAATCTTTGCATAAGATTGGCTGCGCTCGGCATAGCTCAAGCAAGCTTGGCTTTGCTCTCACTTGCACAATCTTTGCCCCTTCGAGGCGTGCCTTGAACGCTTGCGCTTATTCTCTGATTCAACTTGCGAAACGTGAGTCACTTAATAAGCCATAAAGATTTACCAATTTGTCATATCCTATATACTAATTTGACGCTAAAGCAAAGTAATTATGTCGAAATAACAAAAGGCAAGACAACAGAAGGGAATACACACTCGCAACAATTATGTTTACTTTCAAAATATTCTGAAGCGTCTTTAGCAGAATCAAGACAACGTGTCACAGAACAATCATCAAAGCAGCAACAGTCTCAGCACACTTTCTGAAAGGTAATTTTCATTTTATCCCCCCCGTTGCCCAGAATTACGTCTTCATGAGCCTTTCATGCGAAAAAGCGACACTATTCACCCTTCAAGTGCTGTTTTCAAACACAAATCGGGCTTTCTAAGGGTTATTTAACATTACTACCCGAAAAAAACTTATTGATTCTTAGCTCAACACAAAATGATATGTACATTTGCAGCGACTTAGACATACTTCAATAGGATTCAACAAAAAAGATTCCTCACATGGCACAGAACCTGTTACAGACCATTCTGTGTCTGTAAGCGCAAGCAAAAACCTGCTGAGGAAAGATGCTTAAACATTTATAACGTAATAGAGAAGATACCGACCGCTATGACAGCACTACGTATATTAGGCATAGCTCTCATGTTGAGCATGGGCAGCATCTTCACAGCCCGGGCACAACAGGCGGCATTAAAGACCAACCTGCTCTATGATGCCACCACCACCCCCAACCTGGGTGTTGAGGTGTCCATGGGCCGACGCAGCACCGCACAAGTGGTTTATGCCCTCAACCCCTGGAAGTTTTCACACGCAGAGACCAAACAACTGCGCCATTGGCTGCTCATGCCCGAATACCGGCACTGGTTCTGCCAGAAGTTCAACGGCGCCTTTCTCGGCGTGCACGCCCTGGGCGGACAGTTCAACATCGGCGGCATCGACCTGCCGCTGCCTGTCTTTGACGACCTTGCCCGAAACCGCTACGAAGGATGGTTTGCGGGAGCGGGCGTGAGTTTCGGTTACCAGTGGCTGCTTTCGCGTCGCTGGAACCTGGAGGCCGGTATCGGTCTGGGCTACCTGCGCCTGCACTACAAGCAGTTCCCCTGCACCGAATGTGGCGCGCTCATCCAGGAAACCAACAAGAACTATTTCGGACCCACCAAGCTCGCGCTGAGCGTAATGTACTGCTTCTAAATGAAACGACTCCTACTTTTCTTAGGCTGTGTCCTCGCGATGGGCTGCACGCTCTGCGCCCAACCGCAAACGGCCCACACGCGCATCAAGCCCATGGGCGACCGAGTGGTGCTCCGCACGGACTTCCTGCTCGGCCAACAGGCTCTGCGTAGCAACGGCCAGCTGGTGTTCACCCCTGTCATTGAGGGACAGGAAGGACAGACGGCCGCCTTCCGCAGCGTCATGCTCAACGGACGCAGGCAACACCTCTACTACCTGCGAAACGGCAACCCGAACTACCCCGATGTCTTCGAGGTGGAGCACACGGGCCAGCCCGACCAGCAGTTCAGCTATGAAGCTGCCGTGCCTTATGAGGACTGGATGGACGGAGCCACCCTCCACTTCATCACCGACAGTTGCGGCTGCGGCAATGTGGCAGCACGCCATCCCGGCCAGGGCATCGTCCTCGACTTCCATCCCGAACGCAACATCCGTCTGGCCTTTCTGCCTCCTGTAGTGACCGACGACCCGGTTCTCTCGCTCTCGGGCAAGGCTTACCTGGACTACCCCGTGAACCGCACCGAGCTGCATCCCGACTACCGCAACAACCCCACTGAGCTGCGCAAGATCAGGGCCACCATCGACACCGTGCGCCAAAGCGACAAGGTGCAGATTACGGGCATTGACATCCACGGTTACGCCTCGCCCGAAGGTAGCTGGGCAAACAACGAACGGCTCTCAAAGGGACGTGCACAGACGCTGAAGGAGTATGTGCGCCAGCTTTATGACTTCGACGATGCCCTCTTTACGGTGAACTACACGCCCGAAGACTGGGCCGGGCTGGAGGAACAGCTGAAGGCTTCCGACCTCGACCACCGCGATGAAATCCTCCTGATTGTGCGCAATGCCTCGCTCGCCCCTGATGCACGCAACGACCAGATTAAGGCCAAGTACCCCGCGTCATACAAGTACATGCTCGACCACTGGTATCCTGCCCTGCGCCACTCCGACTATGCCGTACACTACAAGGTGCGCAGCCTTACCGACCAGGAAGCCGCAGCCCTGCTCCACACGCAGCCGCAGTTGCTCTCGCTGAACAAGCTGTTCCGCATTGCCAACCTCTATGAGGTGGGCAGCGAACCCTACAATGAGGTGTTCGACATTGCCGTACGCATGTATCCCACCGACCCTGTGGCCAACCTGAATGCAGCCAATGTGGCCTTGAAGCAGCACCGTTTGGAAGCGGCTGCGCAGTACTTGCAGAAGGCCACTCCCGGGTTGCCTCAGACCGTTCATGCACAAGGTGTGCTGGCTCTCCTGCAAGGCCGTTACGCCGAAGCCCGCACCTTGCTGCAACAGGCCCATTCGGCTGGTATAGCAGAAGCGGCAACTAACCTGGAAATCTTACAGAAGCTGGAGCAGTAATCCAGCTTCACTTCAATCGAAAATTCACTTATTCTCAAACTTTTAATCCTTTACAACTATGAAGAAAAGAACTCTTTTCGCATGCGGTCTCGCAGCCGCATTGTTCGCCGGATGTTCGTCCGACGATGTTACCGTGGATAACGGGACAATTGACCCTAATGCCAAGAGCTACCTGAGCTTGCGCGTTTCTTTGCCTTCAACTTCTGGCAACTCCTCGCGTGACACTTCTACTCCCGGAAACCAAAAAAACGACGTTTTCAACTCTGGCGACCCAGATGAATACAAGGTTTCTTCCATTGACCTTGTTTGCTTCGATAATGACGACAAAATTGTTGACATTCTCCCAAATATCAGTGGCGCAACATGGACTGGAAGCACAAATGGTATTACAACTGAAGCCATTCTTCCTGCACAATCTGTAGCCAGTACAACCAAGAAAGTTCTTGTTCTGATTAACAGACCCACAACATTATTAATCAATGGAACTGCTCCTTTAGCAAAAGGTAGCACTTTTGCTGATTTAAATGCTGCCTTAACTGTCACAAAGACTGAAAACCTCACAGGCGACGGCTATAACAACTTCTTCATGTCAAACGCTCCTCTTTCTGATGGTAAGACAGCAGGGCATCGTACCGTGTTAGTTAACGTTGACACCAAAAAAACCAAGGAACTTGCCATGGCCGATGCACGCGAAGTCTATGTTGAACGTGCTGTAGGAAAGGTTTCTATGACAGTCAATAATGAATCTGGCACTCATTGGACTCCAGCAACATGGACTTATAAGATTGTTGCTGATGAAGGTTACAAAGACGACGAGATTACAATCAAAGCATGGAAAATCGACAACTATAACCTCAAAACCTACCCTGTAAGAAAATATGTAGAAAAAGCTGACACATGGGAAGGATATGTAGCCAACGAACATGGCCAACGATTCTATGGAGCCCTCAAATACAAGGGTAATTTTTCTTACACCCCCTCTGGAACATTAGAAGGTCGTACTTATTGGGCTGAGGACCCCAATTACGAAGGCAAAGATGGTTTACAAACGAGTACTGATAATTTCGACGACGTTGCGGATGTAGCAACCTTGTCAAAACCCCAATACTGTTTGGAGAACACCTTCAACGTTGACAATATGAAGAATGAAAACACCACACGTGTTGTCATCAAAGCTCTCTATCACCCTAACGGACTTACTTCTGGTGAAACCTGGTTCCGTATCGGTAACACTAAAACAGCTTACAGTGCCAGCACTTTGACCGATAAAATCAATGAAGTACTTGGTTTGAGCGGAGCTGACGTTGTAAAACTTAAAGCACATGGAACCAGTGCAGACCAGTATACTTACGCACAAGGTGAACAGGATTTTAAAGAAGAAATGTTTGCTCCTGCATCTGCTTCAAATGCAGCAATCACTGCGCCTCAAATTACGACTCTTAAAAAGGCTTTAGGTTCTTTGACTGGTTTCATTGATGGCTATTGCTATTATACTGCATTCATCCAGCATTTCGGAAGCTATTACACACCTTGGGGTAATGATACAAATGCACATGACTGGGGAGAAGCCAATGGAGGTAAATTTTATAACTACATCGACAACACTCTGACAGGCGAAGAAGAATACTTACTTGGCCGCTATGGTGTCGTTCGGAATAACTGGTATCAACTGGAATTGGGTGAGGTTTCTGCACCTGGTTCTCCTAAAGTTCCTGGAGTTGACACGACTCCTGATGATGAAGTAAAATATTACATCAGCACCACCGTCAAAATCATGGACTGGGCAGTTCGCAAGCAGAGTGTAAATCTCTAATCTATCCCCCTGCCCCCAAGGCAAAAGCCTTAGTTTATACAGTAGCCGGACGCGGTGCGTCCGCGTCCGGCTACTCCTTATATATATAGTACACCTCAATCGCAAGGCAATGAACCTTTCTCACCTCATCAAACATAGCCTACTCACGCTGCTCGCTGTGGCCACCCTGCCGTCGTGCTCGATGATGGAAACTGACCTGAGCGGATGCCCTACGGGACTCTACGTCAGCTTCAAGTACGACTACAATGTGCAACGCGCCGACATGTTCAACGACCATGTGGGAAGCGTCGACGTGTATGTGTTCGATGAGAACAACCGCTTTGTGATGCAAAAAAGCGCAGAGAACACGCCGCAAAGCACTCCCCTGCGAAACCATGGCTTCTATCTGCACTTCAACGAACAGGAACTGCCCGCCGGCAACTACCGGCTGTTGGCTTTGGCACAGCAGAATGGATATGAAGCCTCACTCGCCACACCCGGTGCCAAGTTCAGACGTCATGCGCTGAAGCCTGGCGACACGATCGAACAACTCTCTCTCACCTTGGACCGCGAAGCCGTATCGGACGAAGGAACGGCACGCGTGCCACACAACAACCTGCCCTTAGATACCGTCTGGGCAACACGCAACCCTGAGCTGCACCACGTCAGGCTGCTGAGCGGTTGCCCTACCCGCGACACCCTCTCCTTGGTGCGCAACACCAAACAACTGAACATCACCCTGCGCCAGACCGAAGAGCCCGAGGCACTGAGCCATGAGGACTTCGACGTAAGGATTACAGACAGAAACGGCCGGCTGCTCTATGACAACAGCACCGACCCGAACGACGACCTGATGCTGTATACGCCCTATGCGCAATGGACCACAGAATGGAACACGGAAAGCTCCGCCGCTGCACAACGGGCACAAGCCACACTGCGCCACACGGCACACTACGAGTTCTTCCTCAACCGGCTCGTGTGGCATGACAGCTCGAACGACAATGCCCGCCTGGTCATCACGAACCGCCAAACGGGACAGGTGGCAGCCGACATTGACCTCACACGCATCCTGTCGGACGGCCGCAACTGCTTTGAACTGCAAAACTACTCGGCCCAGGAGTTCCTCGACCGTGAATACCGATACAGCCTCGACTTCATCCTGACCGACGGTGAGTGGAAGGAAATGACCCTGCGCATATCCATCATGGACTGGGCCAAACGCTACCAGCAGATAGACCTCGGCCCACACTGACTGTCCCCTTTCTCCGCGGAAAACTTTTCCTCACCGGACTCTCCCCGAACCTAAACAGGCTCTAAGCTTACCCACTACGCCATGCGACTCCCTGTCACCCACATATTCCGCCTGTGCCGGCTGCTGCTCCTGCTGCTGCCGGCCCTGGTCGTGGCATCTGCGTGTGACAAGGACAGCGCAGCCGGAGAGGGAGGCGCACCCGAATACAACACCTATCTGCAAATCACCCTGCACACCGGCTCGATGATTCCCGCCTCACGAGGCCCGCAGGGCGGTGAGAACGGCGACGGAAGTCTGGAGGCCATAGAGCGCGAATGTGCCGTATACAACGCCACCATCCTGCTCTATAAGGATGCCAACGGCATCAACGGCAACGACGGCACGCCCATCAGTTACACCTTCTACGCCCCCACCCTGACCAAGGTGGGCACAGGCAGCACCGCCTACTACCAGACCGGCGTGCTCCACAGCTTCGAGCCGATAGCTCCGGCCACCTACCATGTGCTGGTCATCGTGAACGCAGGCGATCTGTCCGACGTGCTGAAAAGCAAAACTTTGGGCGAGGTGCGCGACTATACCGGACTGACACCCTATCAGCAGACAGACCCCAATGACCCGAACACAGCCGGCAGATTCGTCATGACCAGCGCCTACGATGCCACACTGGCCGTCACGGGAGCGGGTGGCATGGACAATATCAAGCAGGTCGAAGTAACGGTCGAACGCATGGCTGCACGTATCGACTTCTCTCCCGGTGTGTCGTACGAAACCAGCGGCTATCATGGCGGAAAATATCTGGACGCTGAAAACACGCCGATTCAGAAAGACGGCACACCCGTTCCCTGCTACGAATATGCTGTGGTCAACGAAGAGACAGGGACTGAAAACGGCGACTACTTCTATCTGACCCACATCCAGCCCCTGAACCTGTGGCAAGGCGGCACCTACCTGACCAAGCGCGTGTGCGATGCCAACCGGATCAGTGCCGAGAACATACTGAAAGCCCATCTGGTCTATCTGGGAGATGAAGGGAAGAACTCCCTGAACGAAGCCACCGACTATGTGGTTTCGCCCGACTTCCTGACGCGCACGACCACAAACTATACTGCTGGAACCAGACAAGCCGTGAAGCCCAACACAGCGTTGAGCCTGACTGACCAAACCGACCCAAACCTGAAATATCACATCCTGACATACGCCCGCGAGAACACCTTCCCCGCATTGAGCAATCCGACCTCATTCGCCACCGGGCTGCAAATCGACGGTTACTACAAGAAGAGCGGAACTGACTCCTACACCGAAAAGAGTTACGTCTACCACATCCGCCATGCCGACCCGAACAACAGCAATTCGAACTCATTGGCCATGAAGTACGGCATTGTACGTAACAATGTCTACCGTGTGTCTATCGAGCGTGTCACCTCGTTGGGTGTCATCATGATAGAAGCGCAAGACTGGATAACAGTCGAACTGCCCGACATACAGATGTAAGCCAACTCATTCAAGTTGCGGAAGTCCAATCAGGGTGCAAGCGTTCAAGGCACGTCCCGATGGGGCAAAGATTGTGCAAGTGAGAGCAAAGCCAAGCTTGCTTGAGCTATGCCGAGCGCAGCCAATCTTATGTAAAAGCATTAGAAATCAAGCGTTTTGTATAAACGCTTTTGCCCTTGCACGGACGAGCCAGATGAACTTCCGATGATGCGAACGTGACAACTGATTGACAGGACACTCCTCTAAAACGAACATGACATGCGACAACTATACACGCTACTCCATACCCTGATTCCGACGGCGGCCATCCTGGCCACCTTCCTTGCCTGTAGTTCAGACGACGTGACCGATGCAGGAACAAGTCGTCCGGGCAAAGGAGTCTGCATCAACCTGCATATTGGGACTACCCCACAAGGACAGGACAACAGCCGTGCCACGTGGAGCGATCAGATGGCACGCGACGGAGAGATGATCAAGACCTGCTATGTCGTGATGACAAAGGAAGAAACCGTTGGCGAAACCGTACAGGAGATTTTCCCTATCAATGAAGCCACAGAGTTCGAAAGCCATCAGGTAGGCAGCATTGCCGAAGCCACGACCGGCACCTATAAGTTCTACTCGTTTGCCAACTTCCCTGACAGCGAAATCAGCTACACGGCCTCGGGCGGAGACGCCACGCTGGCCCTGCTCTCTCCTGTCAAGCTCGATGGAACGAAACCTGATGGCGGCTGGAAGTTCACGAAGGGCAATATTCTCAACTTCGACCCTGCCCAGCTCTGCTATGAAGCCCGGTTCAACCACTTCGATGTCGCATCGACCACGACAGGCATACCCATGACCAATGTCGAGACCTACGAGGTGTCGAGAGACGTGACCATCCGCCTGACGCTCTACCGCATGTTGACCAAGATACGCTTTGACCTGACCAACACGACCGGCAAGGAGCTACAGCTGAACACCATTTCACTGGGCAATGTCACCCCCAACCACACAGCAGAAAAGCCCTCTTACCTGACCTTCCTGCCGCAGCGCGATGCCAATGGCGGACAGCTCACCACCTTCCCGCTGCCCAGCGGTACGGCCCAGCGCAGTACAGAGACCTTAGAGACGGTTGTGAGCGGCGAGACGGGCAGCGAGCTGGCCGACAAGGCCAACTTCCAGAAGCGTATCTACTTCAACGAGAGCGTATCGGACCATGCCAGCAGACAGTTTCCGCTGGAGCTGAAATACACCTTCACCGACACGCGCGAAGAGATTACACGCAATGCGCTCATCAAGCTCAGCAGCCTGCCGCGTAACCATGCCGCCATTGTGCCCATCAAGATTACGAACTATGACGTGAAGCTCGAAACCTTCTTTTATCCGCCCATTGGCGGCTACCCCGGCTTCAGGGAGGAGAACAACACCGAAGAGAAATATTACTCCATCATCTTCGAAGGCGGCGGCGACTTCGTGATGCGGCCTTATGTCTATGCCTACGCCGACCGCAACAGTCCCGAGAACTGGTATGAGCTGACCAACACCTCACTCATCAAGAACTATGGCCTGACGGTAGAAGACCCAAACGAAATATTCACTACCAAGCCACACTTCGACCCTGTTACGGGTGAAATACTCGGTTCGCTCGCTCCCAACCAATCAGGAACTGCCACCGTGCAGTTGGGTGTCACCATTATCCTTACCGCCGACCCCGAAGTAACCCAAGTGTTCAATCGCACCCTCTATATCGTGAAGCAAAACTGACAGCCGCTTCCTCAGCCTCCTGCCACACAGCTTCTTCCCTTGTCGAATCTCAATAAGCAGCATCCATGAAACGCTTTCCCCATATTTTCCTGCGCCTTTTCCTTCTGTGCTTCCTTGGTGTCTTCCCCGCCTTACAGGCCGGGGCAGCTCCCGTCATGCCCGATGTTTCGTCGGAAGGCGATGAACATTGGTATTATGTCAGCTTTTACAACGATGGTACCATCAATGACAAGCTGTTGGGCAATGCTGATACTGCCAACGGAAACCTGACTACAGTGGCAGCCGAAGTGTCTCAGGCCAATCAATGGAAAATAATAGCAGAAGTCGTAGACGAAACCACCTACTACAAGCTGGTAAACCGCGTCAGCGGCCTGTATCTGGGTTACAACATTGATGCAGCGCGCTACCGCGCAGTAGAGAGTGGCAGCTCAGACCTTGTGAAATTTAAACTGACTGAAGGTACAAACGGCTACACGTTGCAACGCAACAACACCGATGCCGTTACAAACAACTGGACGCTCGACGTATCAAGCGGCAACATCACCACCGCCGGCATAGAGATTACCGACCGCACCGCCAACCGCGAGTTGGTATTCCTACCCACCCTGCCGGCCTCCGATTTCAAGTACGTACTCTTTGCCGGCTATGGCCGATTCGGACTGCACGCCACCACCTCATCCACGTTGGAGGTAGCAGCCGTTACAGACATCGAAGGCTACAAATGGGGCACAGTTCCCGTTGCTGGAGGTGGTAATATCTACAAAAGCGACAATGGATATTACTTGAAGCAGGACGGCACTACGGGCTGGACTGTTACCACCCTCGAAGACGAGGCTACCGTGCTGACGCAAAGCGCCAACAATTATGCCAGCACTACGCGTTACAACCTCGCCACAGCCGACGGCAAAGCCCTGTGCTACGACGGTACTGCCTTGGTGCAACGCGACCAAATCAACACGCGCTACTCTACTTTAAACCTCACAACCACTGTGACCGGACCTGTAAACGGCCCGTTGGATGGTCATTGGTACACGGTTCAGCTCACGCAACGCAACAGAATATTGAGCGATGATGTAAGCAATGGTGGTTTGGATAACTGCGAACTGCAAGTAGACAACACCACTGCTGCCAATTCGGCCAACGTGTGGAAAGTGATTGAAGACGAAGTAGGCCGCATCAAGTTGCAAAACAAGAACGGCTTCTATCTGTTCAACCGTAAAAAAGACCCCGCTGGCAATGACATGGCTAATGGTGGCCGTATGTACCTGACCGACAATGCCAATCTGGCTACGGCTTTCTATATAGAATATCGGGAGGACTACAACCCGGACTATTGGAAACTGAGAGACCCGACATCCAATCACGGTAGCCTTGTTTTTGTGAGCTATAACCAACCAGCAGACGGTGACAAAAGAATACGCCATTATTCACTTGCCAATGATGGTGGTAACACCAACTTTGCCTTTACAGAGGTAGCAGAGGGTAACATTACCACCGCAGGCATTAGCGTCGACAACTCCTACACCTACGTGCAGTTCTCCGGCTACGGCAAGCAGCTGCTCACCGATGCGGGTGCCGGCAGCGCACTGACCGTTACAGCCACTAACGAAACGAAGCCTGCGGGCAATGGCTTGCTGTGGAGAGCCTCGCACAACAATGACGCAAAGTACGTATACATCAGCAAGGAAGGCCGATACCTTGACCTCACCAACCTTCAGGCCGCTACCGACATCAGCAACGCCACGCCACTCAGCCGGACCACCAACTCCTACAGCCAGGCCGTGACACGCTACAACCTGCAAGATACCGATGGCAAGGCCCTGTGCTTCAACGGCACGACCCTCTCGGCTGGAACAACCAACACGCGCTACTCGCTCATCAACTTCCCCACCACACTGAACTGCCCCGATGTCGTACCATTGACCGGCAACAAGTATGTGGTGGGTTTCCCGGCCGTCTATAAAATATTGGGCGGCGACCTGCTGGACAGCCCCAATCTCCGCAAGAATGAAACAGACGACAAGAATGCGACCAACATCTGGAGTATTGTGGAAGATGCTGCCACCGGACGGTTCAGACTGAAAAACGAAAACGGTTTCTACCTCTACAACCGCCAGTATGAACCCGGCACCAATACGGAATGCGGCAACGGCGGACGCTTCTATCTGACCGACAACCTGAATGTGGCCACCCTGTTCTATCTCGAAGAACACTCGGCACAATCTTCCTGCTGGCAGCTGCGCGACAGCAATCCCATTGGCACGACGGTCTATTATTATCTGGGCCCGGGCGACGGTGCTGACAACAACCTGCGACACCAGGGTGCCAACGTGGAGAGCAACCGTGTTTCATTCACACTCTATACCGAGACGGTGACACCAGCGGCTGCAGACCCCTACCTTTATCTGCAATTCACCGGCTACGGCAGGCAGGTGCTCACCGACAACGGTGCCGGCAACGCGCTCACCGTGACCGCTACCACCGAAGACACTCCTGCGGGTGACGGCCTGAAGTGGAAACGCTCGCACAACGACTCGGGCCAATACATCTTCTGCAGCAAGCTGGGCAACTACCTGAATGCCACGGCTGCCACACCCACAACCGATACCGACATCGCCAACGCCACACCGCTCGAACAGACCGCCAACAGCTACTTCAAGAACGAAAACAGCCTGTCTCGTTACAACCTGCAGACTGCCGCCGACCAGGCACTCAGCTTCAACGGCAACACCAACACCGTCTTTCTGGGCAGCCTGCATACGCGTTACTCGTGTCTGAACCTCACCACCTCGCTCACCGGACCCAACAACGGCCCTGTCACCGGCAAGTGGTACACCGTCCAGCTACTCAACAAAAACAACATACTGAGTGATGATGTTGCTGGCGGCGGACTGGACAACCCCGAGCTGCAAGTGGCCAATACCACAACGGCCAACTCGGCCAACGTGTGGCAAATCATTGAAACCTCCGACGGCCGCATCAAGCTGAAAAACAAGAACGGCTACTTCCTGCGTAACCGCACTACGGACCCCGCCGGCGTAGCAGTCGTTAACGGCGGCCGTATCTATCTGACGAACAACGAAAATGCGGCCACTGCCTTCAACCTCGAAGACCACAACAACAATAACAACTGGCAGCTGCGCGACGGCACCTCCAACGATCCCTCCCACCTCTATGTGAGCTACAACCAGCCGGCTGACGGTGCCAAAAGAATCCGCCACTGGGAACGCGGCGATGTCAACACCCAAATCCTCTTTGCCGAAGTGGCCGACATCGATGCCGTGCCTGCTAAAGGTATGGTGCCCGCCGAGGATTATGTCTACCTGCAGTTCTCCACCTTCGGCAGGCAGATTCTCCAGGATGCCGGGGCCGGAAACGCGCTCCAAGTGGTGAAGGCCGC
This sequence comes from uncultured bacterium, assembly GCA_945869305.1. Classification (GTDB taxonomy): domain Bacteria; phylum Bacteroidota; class Bacteroidia; order Bacteroidales; family Bacteroidaceae; genus Alloprevotella. The sequence goes on along the minus strand of CAMBOH010000029.1, from coordinate 8,449 downwards.
CGAACCACAGCCCTCCGCCGACGGACTGCGGTGGCTGCGCCAGCACAATGACAGCGGCCAACTGATGCTGAAAAGCAAGTTGGGCAACTATCTCGATGCCACCAACCTGACCACCACCACGACCGCCACCACGCAGCCGCTCACCGACAACAACTATAACGGCAGTGTGTCGCCCCGCTACAACCTGACCACGACCGACAGCCATGCCCTGAGTTTCGACGGTACCACGCTGTCGTCCGAGGGTACGCCCGGCACGCGCTTCACCGTCATACACCTGTGCAACTCGGTGACGGGTCCCGACGACTATCCGCTCATCTCCTCGGAGGATGACAGCGACGAACACTGGTACCGCATAGAGATGGCCTACCTGAACAAGGCCCTCGAAGCGAAGCTCACGGGCACAGCCATACAGTTTACAACCGACTACACCACGCTCAGCAACAACACCTGGAAGCTGGTGGACGACGGTTCGGGCAACGGAAGCTACTACCTTCAGAATTTCAACGGACTCTACCTGCACAACGACCCTACATCGGGCACAAGCGGCCGGGGAGGCCGTTACATAGCCACGGGCAACAAGTCCGAGGCCACCTCACTGCGCATAGTGGAGTACAGCGAAGGTGCCAACCGGAGCTTCTGGCAACTGCGTAACCCCAATGCGACAGGCCAGCAGTACCTGAATCCCAACAACAGTACCTATCTGGAGCACTGGAGTGCCAACGACGCTGCCAACAAGGTGCGGTTTACGGAAGTGGCCAAGCCCGCCACGGTCAGCGAAGCGACCGTCTACCTCCACTATGCCGCGATGGGCCAGATCGGTGTCTACGATGCCGGCACAGGGCTTGTACCCACCGGCAAGAAGCCCGACTACACCACCGATGTGACCGAAGGCTACCTGTGGACCGTTCTCAACAAGGAAAGCGGCGTAATCCTGATGAGCCAGCGGGGCAACTTCCTGACCTACAGCACAGAAAGCGGCTTCGGCACCAGTACGACAGAGGGCGAAGCCTTTGTGTTCAAGATTGCTGCAAACACCTACGAGAACAACGGCAACCAGCGCAACCAGCTGCTCAACCCGGCCGATGAGAACCAGGCACTGTGTGTCGACCACAAGGACTACCATCTCTACTGGGGCGTGCCCGACACGCGCTATTCCGTCTTGTGGCTCAGCAGTCCGCACATCTGGTGCATGGACCTGCCCAAGACCTCCAGCTCCCTCACGGGCTTTACGCTCTACCACATCCGCTTCCGCTCCAACGGCTACATCATTTCGAGTTCCGCTGAAGGCACTGTCACGCCCATCCCGCACGACGACAACATGCAGAACATGAGCAACGCCTGGGCGCTGTACCGCTGTCAAAACAGCGACGGGACCTACAGCGGAGACGTGTACCTGAGTAACGGGAAGGGGCTCTTCCTGAAGTACGATGCTGCCTCGTCCAGCTTTACCTCCATTGCAGGGACCACGGTAGGCGAAATTCCCGCCGATGCCGCCAAGTTCCGCCTGGTCGAAAACGACACGCGGCGCGACTGCTGGCAGCTTGAACTCCCCGAACAGGACAGCAAGATGCTGAAACTGCTCAGCACGACAAGCGGCGAGACAACCACCTATTCGTTCGTACTGGCCAACCAGGGCGATGCCGGCAACTACGTATACTTCGAAGAGCTGAACCTATACCCCGACTTCAGCAGCGAGACGACAGGCTCCTGGCAGTTCATCAACCTCGACCAGCTGGTCGATTCGCCCCGCATGGAAGCTGAAAAAGACGGCGTAGCTGCCGATGGCAGCAACGTCACGGCATCTTCCGCAACTCCAGCCGACCCCCGCAAGTCGGTGTGGAAGGTGATTGGCGATGCCCAGGACTTTGTGCTGAAGAGCGGCACCGACACCTATCTGAAGGTGGACGGAACCGGCAACGTGACCCTGACCTCTAATAAGGAAGAGGCCGCGCAGCTGGCCCTCCACTTCAACTACTTTGACATCGACAAGTCCACGCTCGACTGGATCATCGAGGTGAAAGGCACCTCTCCCACCCTCTACCTGAAGTACAACGCCACGGAGAGCAAGTTCGTCACGGCCGAATGGCCCGCCACGGAGGAAGAATCCCGCTACTTCGCCCTGCGCTTCGGCAACAGCACCACGCCGAAATTCTCCGATGCTACCTCCGAGACCTACTACTACATCAACTTCAACCACTACAGCGACCCGGCCGACGACACCGTCAACGGCAACCTGTACATGAGCGACGGTGTCGGCCTGACTTCTGACGCCTACGCCGAGAAGAAGCAAGAGCTGCACAACATGCAGTGGATGTTCAAGGGCGACAAGGACGAGGTGCGCCTGATGAACCGCAATGACTACTACCTCTGTTGGGACGAATCGACCGTAACCTTTGGCGTGACGGCCGATGAGGCACAAGCTGCCGTGTTCAACATGAAGCTGGGCGGCACCACGGGAACAGGCACTCCCTACGGCTACTTCCTGCTCATTGGCGGCGACGCCACTGTACCCGAATCGCGCCTCAACCAATACATGACCATCGAGAAGCAGGGCAGCCTCTACCACCTCACCCTTACGACTGACGGCCAAGTACCCGCCGACGGGCAGACCATTGTAGAAGAAATTGTCGAGACACAGGCCGAAGACTACACGAAATATTATATCCGTCCCAAACGCTCGTGGTTCATCAAGGAGATGAACGACGACAAGGCCGAACACTTCGCTGGCTTCATTGAGCAGGACCCTGATGGTTCGTATGGCTTCGAGACCAATCCCTACAACGGAATCAGGCAGCAGAAGACCAACGAGTACAAGGTTATACGCTACATGAAGCAGGGCACCATCCGCCAGCTCGACACGCCAACCTACATGCGAAGCAATGCCAACGGTGAGTCGAAGGTGAAAGCCTACCAGCGCTTCTATGACTACAAGACCGGCGGACGCGTAGACCCCGACCGCATCAACCTGACCGAGCCGGGCCGCCGCGATTATGCCAACGGTACCATCATGGGTTCACTGCTCCTGCTCAACAATCAGAACCAGGGCTACGCCAAGACCAACACCATCGACTTCATCATGCCCAAGGACGCACCCGAGGACTATAACTACATGCTCGCTGTCGACGTGTCGCAGTACACCGACTTTATCGACTACTTCGGCGACAACGGCAATGAGAAGTTCAACGATGTGACGAGTTCGGAGGTGAACGTACCGGCCAACCAGGACCTCATCGAACCTACACTGAGCGAACGCTATGTCTATGACATCCGCAACGCACACGAAATGGCCAAGCAGCTCACGGCCTGCACCAAAGGCTCCGACAAGTGGTTGGAAGAGCACGAGATTATCTTCCCCTGCAAGAAGCGCGGCTTCAGCGTCAGCACCGTACCCTTCGACAACGAGCTGCAAAACTACTGGTTCTACCGAAACAGCACGGCTTCGGAGGAGAACCTGCAGAACATCACCTCGTACAACGAAATCTACTTCGAGTTTGCCGACAATAGTGCCAATATCACGGGATTCGACGTCACCGAATGGCCGGTTGAAGGAGCCACATCGGCCAGCGCAGACCTGAGCAAGTGTCGGTTCATACGCTTCTACTATCCGGGCGAAAGCAGCGGCAGCTACGGGTATGGCGAAGTGGCCACACCAGGCAGCACCGCCACCATTCTGGCCTATGCCCGCGATGGCGGCACAGCAGGCAACACGGGCGGCACACTCTACCAACTGGCCAAAATCACCCTGCGCTTCGAAGCCAACTGCGAGCCTCTGCCCTACACCATGGTGATGGGCCGCACCGCAGAAGGCAAATACAAGACGGGCCGTGCTCCTGAATACCTGCGCCAACTGACAGGTGGTGCGGTGGCATCTATCGACTTCAACGCCACGGACTTTGCCACCTTCCGCACGCCTCCTATGGGTAAAACCTCGACGGGATATAATGCCAGCACCGAACTGGTGAACACCTACCGCTACCCCATGCTCTATGAGAACAGCGGCTACAACTTCTACCCCGTGGGCGGTACCGTCTATCCCTCGACGGGCAACCTCACCGAGAACAGCTTCGGTTCCTACACCGTGACCCGCCGCTTGCAGGTTGGGTGGGGATACGGAAACTTCAAGCCCGTCTCGCACCTGTACAAGCAGGTTTACAGCAACTACACTGAGGCAGAGCGCGCAGCATGGGGCATTGACCTCTCGTCACTCAACAACATCGACGGCCATGCCTTCCTCTACCTCGATGCCTCCGACCTTCCCGGCCAGATTGCCTCCCTGCGCTTCAACTCTACACTGTGCAGCGGTTCGCGCATCTATGCTTCGGCCTGGATGTCGTCGCCCAACGGCTGGAACGGCTCAACGCCGGCCAACGTGCTCTTCAAGGTGGTGGGACACACGAGCAGCGTAACTGCCACCGACCAGCCTGTGGTCCTCCACACCTACTGTCCCGGCCCTATCGCTTCCAAGTCGTGCTATACGGATGCTGGCGGAAACAAGGCCGAACTCACCCACGAGGCCCTGACCTACGACGACGGCTCGCAGGTGGGCGTATGGCAACAGGTGTTCTTCTCCTTCGTGAACGATGCCAAGCAGAGCTTCGACCACTACACGCTCGACATCGAGAATGCCTGTACCTCGACCGCAGGCGGTGACATCCTGATTGACGACGTGGAGGTGTTTGTCAGCAAGCCTACCGTGACGGTCGAAAAGACTTCGCCCGTCTGCGGCCGCGAAGTGACACTCACCAAGATGTCAACCAGCTTCGACGACCTGCTCTCCTCATTAGGTCTGACAGAAAACGTTACGCCCGCTTCGGGCTACCCGAAACTGTGGTTCTGTCTGGTTGACAAGGCCAAGTATGACAGTGCCATGGTCGCACTGCAGTCACGCGGTCTGCTCGAAGGTGTGTCGGACAGCGAGAAGCAGGCAGCGTTTGACAAGGCACTGGTAGGCTCGCCCAAGACCTCTATTGAGGAGGACAAGGCTTTCCGCTATGTGGAAATATCTACCTACTACGATAAGATTCCCGACTTCAACTATTCGGCTGCGCTCGGCACCAATACTGCCATTGTGCAGAAAGAGACCGACGCAGGCGGCAACCGTTACATCGTCATCTCCGACAAGGTGAACAGCGAGAAGCTGCTGCCTAACCATGAATACTACATCGTGTTCGTGCCGCGCTACGGCGATGACCCCATCACTGCGGCCAACTCAGCCGACCAGTTCCAGATGGAATCGGGCTGCTGCATCCGCAACACCTTTACCACGCTCTCGGCGGTACAGCTCACGAGCAGCAATGGCGGCAAGAGTGACGGCAGCAGCGAAGTGAAGGTCTGCGCCGGACAGAACGTCAGCCTCACGGCCCAGATAGAGGGTGTTGACAAGACCACAGGCGAAGCCGTGGAGATACAGGTGTACTACGACTGGTGGCTCGACTATAAGGGCGGTACCTTCGAAAACATCTACATCCTCCCCGACGGCACGATCCACAAGTATGACAAGATAGAAGACGCCGCAGCCTCCGACATCAGCCTGCGCGAAGCGCTCATCACCATGCGCCACTACTATCCCAACGCAGTGGGCATGGAGGGCATTGTGCCCCGCAAGGACCCCGAACAGCCGGTCGAACTGACAAAGCAGATGGTCGACGGTCTCATCCATGCCCTGACTCCAGAAGCCGACGGCATAGCCCCCCTCATTCTGCATGAGCTTTCGCTCAACCTGCAAATCCCGAGCAGCAACATAGGCTCTGAAGGCTCGAACCGCATTGTGACCATCGTGCCTATCGAGTTCACCGACGAGAATGTGATTTACTGCTTCGAGCCGCAGCACATTGTCATGACCATCGAAGGAAAGGCCCCGGGCATGTTGTGCGGACTGAAGGACATGACCTACCCCGCTGACTTCAACGCGCCGATCCGCACTACCGTGCAACGCATCGAACAGGTCCGCTCGACCACACTGGGCACAGCACCCGCCACCTTGATGCGTGTGCCGCTGCATGACTTGTATGGCGTCAGCACGATAGCGAACAGCCTCATTCCCGTCGAATCGCTGCCTTATACGCCGATCTACATTTGCAGCACCAATGACCCCAACTGCACGGTGTACACGCCCAATGCCCAGGGCGAACTCATCATGCGCGAAGTGGGCCGCCTGCATACCCTCGAAGCCCGACTGAACCAAGGCAGTGACTACCAGCCATATGCCGAAATCTACTTCAACCCCGACTTCGAGCCGCACGATGGCTATACCTATTCGCTGCGCTTCAGCTATCAGGAGGACCAGAGCAATGTCGAAGTATGCTTCGGCGGACTGCTGTTTGACCTGAAGGTGGTGCCCCAGTACCTGCTCTGGAATGCCCAGGCCGGCCACAGCGACTGGACCAACGACCTGAACTGGAAGCGTGCCGACAAGGACGAACTGCGCCTGCCCGACTCCGACGGCTATGTGAGAAACAACGAGAGTGCCTCTGCCGGTACGCTGCAGACGAGTCATGCCTTCGTGCCTATCGACGGCTGCCACGTGGTGATTGCCCCGGCCGACCAACAGCCTGCGTTGCTCGGCACGATCAACTCCGCCACGGCCACGCCGGGTATCACCCTCGACATGGTAATGGACGCTGAGCCCGAAGGCAGCAACACCTACCTGGACTGCCGCCAGTTCTACACCAACCGCTGCAGCGGTCTGGTCTTGCAGGCGGGCACCGAACTCTTCAACGCCCAGCATCTGACCTACGACAAGGCGTGGATGGAGTATGAACTCAATGCCGGACGATGGTATACGCTGGGTTCTCCCCTGAAACGGATGTACGCGGGCGACTGGTATGCACCCCGGAGCAATGGCCGTGAAGGCTCGCCCTACTTCCGCGACGTGACCTTCAGCACAGGGGCGTCGGGCCTGAACGACCGCTTCTCGCCCGCCGTGTACCAACGCGGCTGGGACAAGGGGAACTCTACCCTGTATTACCTGACAAACAGCGTGAACGACCCCAATACGTACGGTACGAGGGATGTGGCCATCGCTGCCGACTGGAGTTCGGTCTACAACGACGTGCAGGAACAGTATGCGGGCGGCGGCTTCTCGCTGAAAGCACTGGCCGCCAGCAAGTATGGCTCGGCTTACACGAAACTGCTGTTCCGCCTGCCCAAGGAGGATGCCTCCTACCAGTATTACGTCAACGACAACGCGAACGGCGGCAACGCCCAGACAGTGGACCGCAGCAACGATGCCTGCAACAAGCTGCTGACCGACGCGCTGACTACAGACCCCTCGTTCTCGCAGTCCATCACAAACAAAGTACCAGGCAACCTGTACTTCCTGGTCGGCAATCCCTTCCCCTGCGGACTGGACATGACGGAGTTCTTCAATGCCAACAGCTCACTCATTGACCAGAAGTACTGGCTGCTGACAGCCGAAGGACAAGCCGCCGCCATGAAGACGGATGCGGGCTGGACGACCATCAACACGTCGGGCACGCCCGATGTGCTGGCTCCGGGACAGGGCTTCTTCGTGAAGGCCAAAGGGGCAACAGGCACGCTAAACCTCACGTTTAAGGCCGCCATGATGGCTTCGGCCAAGCAGCACACGGCTATACTCCGCGCCCCGGCGCAGCGCAGCACCTCGGCCCCCGTACTGCGTCTGCGTACGGAGACGAATGGATTGAGCAGCGAAGCGGTCATTGTGAAGCGCACGGATGCAGCGAACGGCTATAAGGCCGAAGAGGACATGCTGACACTGCTCGACGGTAACCTGAAGGACATGCCTACGGTCTACTCCCTGGCCGAACACCAGGCCCTGACCATCAATGCCTGCCGTTCAATGCACCGCATTCCCATCGGTGTGACGGGCGGACCCGATGAACTGGTGAGGGTCACATTCAGCGGCCTGAACACGTTTGGCGAAACGCTCTCACTGCTGGACGACTTCACGGGCATTGTCACCCCGCTCACGTTGGATGCACGGAACCTGCCGGGTGAGGATGTCACGTATGCCTCGGCCGACTTGCTGGCGAATGTGTCAGGGCGTTACTACCTACTGTCATCCGAGCAACCGGATGCCGAAGAGGAAGTGACAGACCCGAAGCCTTTGGTTGTCGTTGACGGCCAGACGGTGTGCATCACCACCACAGCAGCCTCACCGCTGACCTACGTCCACATTGTCAATGCCGAAGGCCGCACGCTCTACACCTTCACTCCCTACACGCCGTCAACCAAGCTGAAGCTGCCTGTAGGCAACTATGTAGTGGAGGCGCACACAGCCACACAAAGCACCACTGCCAAGATTTGTATTGCACAGTAAATCGCACAGAGCAGGCATACCCTGCCTGCTCTGTGCGACGAACGCTCCAATCCATATTGTATGACAATTCGCGGACCATTCACGGTGATTCACGTTCAACAGAGAAGAACGAGAATGGCCGTAAATGGTCCGCGAATCAATGTGAATGCC
>CAMBOH010000028.1 GCA_945869305.1 uncultured bacterium | reverse complement strand
AAAATGAAAATCTTTCAGCTTTTCTTTTGCACTGCGCTCGCCTTGCACTAACTTTTGATAAGTTAGGCTGCGGCTCGGCAGTGCAAAATGAAAATCTTTCAGCTTTTCTTTTGCACTGCGCTCGCCTTGCACTAACTTTGCCACCTGATTTCAGTTCCTGAGTCAAATGCACTATATTATTATATAATATGTATTGCGTGTGTTCCATAAAGACGTGGGTCGTACTGTTGACTATGGCAGTTGTGGGCGCGTCGTGCCGTCGCACGGCTTCGCCATGTGCTGTCGACGGACAGGAAGAACAGGCCGACACGGTCGGCATGACCGATACGCTGGTGACTGACAGCCTGCCCGAGCCTCCGCGTGCGGCAGACGGCTTGTTCGATGACTTCGTCTACTCCTTCATGAACAACCGCCGTTTCCAGTATGAACGCATCGTATTTCCGTTGCGACATGTAGTGGACGGAAAGGAGCGTTTCGTCAGTCGCGAGGAGTGGAAGTTCAACCGCCTCTACAGCAAGGAGGACATCTATCTGCAAGTGTATGCCAATGCCCGGCAGGCCAAGGCGGAAAAGGACACGGCTCTCAGCCGGGTGACGGTCGACTGTATTGATTTTGACCGCAGGCGCGTGGAGCAATACATTTTTGCCAGGGTACAGCGGCAGTGGCATTTGGTTGAAATCGATGCGCACGCCTTGGGCCGTCATGCTGACAGCGAGTTCTATACCTTCTACAACCGTTTTGCCACCAGTACCGACTTCCAGATGGCGCACATTGCCGACCCGTTCTATTTCAAGACCTACGACTCCGACAACTTCCAGACCATCGAGGGCGTGCTCGACGTGAACCAGTGGCCCGACTTCCGTCCCGACCTGCCTTCTGGCCATGTCACCAGTGTCAACTATGGCCAGAGCTACTGCCAGTCGCGCCGCAGGGTGCTCATGCTGTGCAGCCCGTCGGGAGGCATGAGCTGCTCGCTCACTTTCCTGCGCATGGGCAAGACCTGGATGCTGGAGAAACTGGAGAACTGACATGGCGGTTGCTTCCCGCCTCGGGAAGGCCGCAGCAAAAACGTTGAAAGTACATCCCCCTTATACACCCCGAGCTCCCCTTTTTATACTATGTATTCACTGCTTCACCACAACACCTTTGGCATTGACGTACAGTGCCGCGACTTCTTTGAGTACACAACCGTTAGCCAGCTGTTGGAACGACTGCCGCAGTTGAGGCAAGGGAAATGGCTGCATATCGGCAGCGGCAGCAACCTCGTGTTTGTCCATGACTTCGAGGGCACTATTGTGCATTCGGCCATACAGGGCATGGAGGTGCAGCGTCAGACGGACGAGTACGTGTGGCTGAGGGTTGGTGCCGGACAGGTGTGGGATGATTTTGTGGCCGAATGTGTGGCGCGTGGTTATTGCGGGCTGGAGAACCTCTCGCTCATTCCGGGCGAGGTGGGAGCTGCTGCAGTCCAGAACATCGGAGCCTACGGCGCAGAAGTCAGCCAGTTCATCGACACGGTAGAGGCCGTTCGGGTCAGTACAGGCAAGCTGTGTGAGCTGCGTGGCTGCGAATGCCGCTACGGCTATCGCAGCAGTATCTTCAAGAAGGAGCAGGCCGGACAATACATCGTCACCCACGTGGTCTTCAAGCTGCCCCTGCGCTTCCAGCCCGACCTGCACTACGGGGCCATAGCCCGCGAGTTGCAGCAGCGTAACATAGCCCCAGAGGCGGTCACGCCGGCCGTGTTGCGCAATCTGGTGGTGGAGGTGCGCCGCGCCAAGTTGCCCGATCCGGCTGAAATGGGCAGTGCGGGGTCCTTCTTCATGAATCCCGTGGTCAGCATCGAGGTGTTCCGCCATTTGCAGCAGCAATATCCCGACATGCCGCACTATGAGGTGGAGAATGGGGTGAAGGTTCCCGCCGGCTGGCTCATTGAGCAGTGCGGATGGAAGGGGCGGGGCATCGGCCCTGCGGGAGTCTACGACAAGCAGGCGCTGGTGTTGGTCAATCTGGGCGGGGCAACGGGGGCCGACATTCTCAGGCTGGCCCGACAGGTCCAGGCCGATGTGAAACAACGCTTCGGCATCGACATTATCCCTGAGGCCAATATCATCTCTTAAGTCACACACACATACGGTCTGTCATGTTTCCCATACGTCTGCATTTTCTGGGCACTGGCACCAGTACGGGTGTACCCCAGATAGGCTGTCAGTGCGCCGTCTGCACTTCGTCCGACCCTCGCGACAGCCGGCTGCGCACTTCGGCCCTGGTCGAGACTCCGCAAGGTTCGGTGCTCCTCGACTGCGGTCCCGACTTTCGCTGGCAGATGCTCAGCCTGTTGCGCAGCCATCCCCAGGTGCCTGCCGTGCGTGCCGTACTGCTCACCCACGAACACTATGACCATGTGGGCGGGCTGGACGACTTGCGTCCCTATTCCTCCGAACAGGCCGTGCGGGTCTATGCCGACGAACTCTGCGCCCGCCACCAGCGCGAACGCATGCCCTACTGCTTCGTGGAGAAGAAATATCCTGGTGTGCCCAACCTCAGCCTCCATGCAGTCAGGCCCGGACAGTGTATCGAGGCGTGCGGCATGGAGCTGACCCCCTTCCAGGTGATTCATGGCCGTTTGCCCATCCTGGCTTGGCGCAACCGAAGTCGTTGGGCCTATATCACCGACCTCAGCCATATGCCGCCCGAAGCTTTGCCTCAATTGAGGGGCGTGAACACGTTGATTATCAACGCCCTGCGTCATGAGCCTCACGGGTCGCACCAGTCGTTGCTCGAAGCCTTGCAGCTCATCAGCGAGATCCAGCCACACCGGGCCTACCTCATCCACGCTTCGCACCAGATTGGTCTGCATGCAGACCTTTCGTCCAAGCTGCCGCCCCATGTCATGATGGCCTATGACGGGCTGACTATCGAGCTGTAGAGGGGCGCCTGCGTGGTGTCTCTGCCTGATGGCCGGGTGGGGCGGGCCGCGCACCAGCCTTGTTGTGGCAGTCTTGTGGGGACAAAGTGCTGAAAAAATCCTCGACCCAGGGCCGAGGATGAACGTGTGTCGGTCCGGCATGGGGGATAGGCACGTGGCTCCTGCTGTTGCCAGTTCCTCTCCCGACATGGTGCGAACGCTTGTCCCCCGATTCGTCTTTGGAGAAGACGAATCGGGGGAAGACTATGAAAAGACCAGTCTCATGACCCTTATCGGCTTGCCGGCCCCTCCATAAAGGTGGCTGTCGCATGCGGTTTCGCCCGTTGGGTCAAAGCCGCACTTTTCCATCACCCTGCCCGAAGCGGGATTGTCGGCGAAATGGCCGCTTATCAGAGAGTTGATGGCGGTCGTCTGGCGGATGTGGTCAATCATCAGGCGGAGGGCTTCGGTACAAATTCCTTGGCCCCAATACGGCTTTCCCACCCAATATCCCACAGTCGGTTCACCCTCACGGGCAGGCAGGGCGCAGTCACACGAAGGCCCGTAGCCTATTGCGCCTACCACCTTTCCCGTCTCCTTCAGCACGATGGCCCAAGTGGTGGGGTTGTCAAACACCGTTCGGATTACCTCCAGACTCTCTTCGCGCGACTGGTGTGGCGGCCATCCGGCACGTTCGCCGACTTCCGGCTCACGGGCATATTCGTACAGTATGTCGGCATCCGCGTCCTGCCAATGTCGCAGCGCGATGCGTTCGGATTCCAGTGTCTCCTGTTCCATAAATCCGGCTATCATTTCGTTTTGTCAATATATAAGGGAAACAGACGGAAGGGGCTGGCAGAGAGCTTCGCCCATTCGACGCTACACAGCGCGAAGCTCTCTGTCAGCCCTCTCTCAGGTCACCTCCCCTTTTTTCTCTATTGGCTTTGCGTTCGGCGTGAAGGCCTTGCGCTTGGCGCATTCGACCGAAGGCGGCTGTCCGGGCGGCAGCAGGTCGAGAACGGCATGCAGCTCGGCGGCAAGTTCGGGATAGAGGCGGCATTTGCGGGCTGCCAGCTTGATGAACATGGCCCTGCAGCTGTCGTGCATGCGAGTGTCGGCTATGTGGGCCAGGCAGTAGTCGAGCAGGTCCATGCGCGGCTCTCGCGGCTCGGGCAGGGCGTAGACCACCGTGAGCAGCAGGCCGGGACGGAAAGGAAGGTCCGGCGAGAGAGCCCGGTCGATGAGGGCATCGCGAAAGGGGGCCACGTGTTCTTGCTTGTCGGGCGGGCTCAGGTGTGTCAGTACCCAGGCGGCGCGCTTGGCCTGATGCGGGTCGGTGTGCGCATCGAGCACCATGCTGCACAACAGGTTGATGTCGGCAGCGCGGCGGGTGACGCTGCGCACAATCTGTGCGACAGCAGATTTGGCCATGCGTCCTTCCAGCAGGCCCAGCCATTCGGGGTGATACATGAGGCGTAGGGGTTATCGGGCAGTGATGTGGAAACAGGACTGTTTCACTTCGTACTTCACATAACAGGTGCCCCTGAGACGCTGGTCTTCGAGCACTTCGGCCAGAATAGACTTGAACACCGTGACCCAGCGGATTTCGCTGCTGCCGTCTTCGTTGATCTGCAGAAAGCGGTTGTAGGATATGTCAAACGTGGTGCCGTACTGGTGGCAGCTGTTTTCGGAGGCGTTGTGGTTCATGCGGCGCAGGCGGCTCACGTCATCCTTGGTGCGCAACACGGAGGTGACGAGCAGCTTGTGTGGCTCGTATCCTTTGGTGACCAAGGAGTCGTTGAAGGCACGGGCTATCTCGTTGAGCAGGGTGGCGGCCCTTGGTATCAGATAGGGTATGGACTGGTGTAGGGGCTGGACGGCGTAGAAGGGGTTGTCGCCCACATAGACGAGCTCCTTCAGGCGGCGCACGGCTTCGTCGCGGTTCTCTATGTGGGAGATGCCCAACCGCTGCGCCGTGGCGAGCTGTACATCGTTGAGGTCGGGGAAGGAGGTCTCGAAGCGCCGTACGCTGGTCACGCGGTTCTTCACGGGCTTCCCGTCGGGGCGGAGCAGGGTGAGTCTGGCCCGGGGGCGCAGCAGCAGGCTGTCGACATGGCGGGACTGCCGTCCGATGCTGTCGGGCACAGGCGTAGCCGCAGGTGCCTTCGGGCCGGGCGATTGGACTTCACGGCCCGAAGGGCTGTCCTTGGCCTGTCCTTCCGGCGCGTTGCCGGCTATGGGTGAGAGTGTGAGCGAAGGATTGACACACCGGGCTATGCCAAGCGCGGTGACAATCAGGATGAATACCAACAGGAATGTGCCGCGGCGAGCGGCGGGCTTATCGTTCATTGGAAAGAGGCGGTCAAAGGGGTTGATGGATTTAAGCACACAAAAGTAGGGATTTTTCGAAAACTTTCAAGGGGATTGCTTAATTTTGCGAGCGAATGGCGAAGGAACCTGGCTTTTTCAGGCGCCTGGAGTTTGCAGCTTGGCGTCTGGAGGGCTTGCGGCATAAGCGCTTCGGCCTGCTAAACGCCAGACTGGGTGTTCCAACATACAAGCGGGCTTTCGCCTGCCCTCCCCGCAGCTAAATAGAATCTATGATAGAAAAGCATTTCATTCTCGAAGAAGCCGACCCCGTGGTGTTTTGCGGTGTCAACCATGCCAACCTCAAGATGCTCCGGGCACTTTGCCCCAAGCTGCGCATCATGCTGCGCGACAACGTGGTGCGCGTGGTAGGAGGCGAAGACGATGTGGAAGCCTTCGGAGAGGTGATAAAGCAGCTTGAGACACACTGCGCCCGCTACAACCGACTGGGGGAGGAAGACGTGCTCAACCTGGTGACGGGGCGTGCCGCACAGGCCGACAGCACCGAAGGGGTCATTGTCTACAGCACGGGTGGCAAGCCCATTACGCCGCGCAGCGAGAACCAGCGCAGGCTGGTCGAAGCCTATGCGGCCTGTGACATGATTTTTGCCATCGGCCCTGCCGGCTCCGGAAAGACCTATACCGCCATTGCGCTGGCGGTGAGGGCCTTGAAGAACAAGGAGGTGAAGAAGATTATCCTCAGCCGCCCCGCTGTGGAGGCCGGCGAGAAGCTGGGATTCCTGCCCGGCGACATGAAGGAGAAGATCGACCCCTACCTACAGCCGCTTTACGATGCGTTGCAGGAGATGATACCCGCAGCCAAACTGCAGGAGTACATGAACACGAATGTCATACAGATTGCGCCGCTGGCTTTCATGCGCGGACGCACACTGAACGATGCGGTGGTGATTCTGGACGAGGCGCAGAACACGACTTCGGCCCAAATCAAGATGTTCCTGACCCGCATGGGCTGGAACACCAAGATGATTGTGACGGGTGACCGCACCCAGATTGACCTGCCCGCCTCACAGCGCAGCGGACTGACCGAAGCGCAACGCATCCTGCAGGGCGTACCCGGCATTGCATTTGTCGAAATGAACGAGCGCGACATCATCCGCCACAAGTTGGTCACGCGCATCGTTGAGGCCTATGCGCAGGCCGAGCAATCCCGTCGCCCACAGCCCATTGAGACAAATATCTAACATATCCATAAAATCACTCTGATTATGTCTGCTTTAACCCAAACAGATTTCAACTTCCCCGGACAGCAAGGGGTTTATCACGGCAAGGTTCGCGATGTGTACCATCTCGGCGACCGTCTGGTCATGGTGGCCACCGACCGCATTTCGGCCTTCGATGTCATTTTGCCTAAGGGCATACCCTTCAAGGGACAGGTGCTCAACCAGATTGCCGCCCAGTTCCTGGACGCCACGGCCGACATCTGCCCCAACTGGAAGATGGCCACGCCCGACCCCATGGTCACGGTGGGCCTGCTGTGTGAAGGCTTCCCCGTTGAGATGATCGTGCGCGGCTACCTGTGTGGCAGTGCCTGGCGTGCCTATCAGAAAGGCGTGCGTGAGATTTGTGGTGTCAGGTTGCCCGAAGGCATGAAGGAGAACCAGAAGTTCCCCACGCCCATCATCACTCCCACTACCAAGGCCGAGATAGGCGAACACGACGAGGACATCTCCAAAGAGGAGATCCTGGCCCGCGGGCTGGCAACCCCCGAGGAATACGCCCTGCTGGAAAAGTACACGCTGGCACTCTTTGCCCGTGGAACGGAAATCGCCGCCAAGCGCGGTCTGATTCTGGTCGACACGAAGTATGAGTTTGGCAAGCACAATGGCGAAATTTACCTGATGGACGAAATCCATACGCCCGATTCCTCACGCTACTTCTATGCCGAAGGCTATGAAGAACGCTTTGCCAAGGGTGAACCCCAGAAGCAGCTGTCGAAGGAGTTCGTGCGCGAATGGTTGCTCAACAACGGTTTCCAGGTGCACGGTGCTGCCGACCAGCAGATACCCGAAATGACTCCCGAGGTGGTGAAGCGCATTTCCGACCGTTATATCGAACTGTATGAGCACATCACCGGCACCAGCTTCATCCCCGCTCCAGCCGACAATGTGCTGGGCCGCATTGAGCAGAACGTAAAGGCTTATCTGGCCTCGTGAGCTTAGAGCTTCGAGGCTTCATGATGCGTCTCGAGCAGGAACATTCACCCTGCGGGTCTCACTGCTGTGGACACCTGCAGGCTGACAACAGGGCAGCCCGCTCCCCATCATCTGGTGGAGCGGGCTGCTCAGTCTTTGTGTCTCGGCGTATGGGGACTCTGATTGTCCCTCTCCCCCTTGGGGCATCATAGCCCGTGTTTGTGTGCGGCAGGCTTCCCGCAGCCTGCTGGCCCACATGCTGGCGCAAGCCCCAAGGGGAGAAGGCATGGCTATGACTCAAAGTCCACGCAGGCGCGTTCGGCAATGAATGCCATCAGTGCCGAAGCCACGGCCTTGTGGGCCGGGTGAATGCTGTAGGCTTTTACCTCATCGAGCGAGTCGAAGGTAGAAGTCAGACAGATGTCCCAGTGCTCGGCAGGATTGATGTTGATTCCGACTTCGACCGAACGGATAAAGGGAATGCAGGAAGGCAGGGCCTCGATGCCGCTCTTGAAGGCGGCTGCCGCTTCGGCACGTTGCGCTTCGGCAACGTCGTCGCGGAACTTGAACATGACAATGTGGTTGGTCATTGGTGTATGATGTTTAGAGTTTAGAGCTTAGAGTTTAGAGCTTAGAGTTCAGAGTTTAAAGTTCAAAGTTTAAGGTTTAAAGTTCAAAGTTCAAAGTTAGAAGCTCAAAGTTTAAAGTTCAGAGTTTAAAGTTTGAAGTTTATGTGCTCATTATGAGGCGCAGTAAGCATCCACTTTGTGACTATCCTTATAAGCTTTCAACTATAGACTATCAACTAAATTAAGCTATCAACTATAGACTTTCAGCCATATTCACCTTCCTCACGGTGTGTGCAGGATAAAGTCGGCAATCTGTTGCAGGGCCTCGGGGTGTATGCTGCCAGGCTGCATATAGTCGGCAGGCTTAGCCATTTCGGGCAGTTCGCGCAGCAGATGGTCGAGCTTCGGGAAGAAGCAGAAGCGGGCGTAGCGGTTGTGTGCCAGTTCCTGCTTCCACAGGTTCAGGTCGGCCTCTGTCACCTGGTAGTCGTGTCCCCCTTGTAGGAAGAGCATGGGCAGTTGGCCCAGCCGGGCGGCAGTGGCCGTGGCACTGTATTGACGCTGAAAGTCTGCATAGCCGTCGGGCAGTTGACTGATCATGCGGCGGGCTACAGAGTTAGCCTGCGCCTCTGCCACTGCGGCCTCTGCTCCCTGTGAGCGGGCTATGTAGACCAGCTGGTCGTGCAGGGCCTCCTCGAAGGGACGGGCCAGGGCTGCGCAGCCTATGATTCCGGCCAGTGGTGTGGCCGACTGTTCGGCAATGCGCGGTGCCAGTGTACCGCCCAGACTGTGGCCCAACACATACACGCGGCTCGCATCGACTTGGGGAAGTTGGGCCAGCTGGCGCACCGCCTGTACGGCATCGTCCACCACTTCCGTGTCGTAGTTCAGCACGCCGCCCGATACCGTTGCCGTTTGTGCACCATACACGCGGGTGCGTTTGTCGTAGCGTAGCACCGCAATGCCCCGCTGGGCCAGACTGTGTGCCAGCTCAGCAAATGGCTTGTTCGGCCCCAACGTTTCATCGCGGTCATTGGGGCCGCTTCCGTGTACCAACACGACGGCCGGCAGCTTGGCCGACGAGCTGCTTCGGGGCAGGGTGAGCGTGCCAGGCAGTTCGATGCCAGGCAGTTTCACGGTGAGAGGCTGTTCTACATACGTGCTGTCGGCCGTGGCCGGTGTGGCGGCAGGTTCGCTCTGGGGAGGGGCTGGCGTAAAGTTCAGTCCGGCCAGCAGCAGTTGTTCGTCGAGCACCACGTTGAGCTGCAAGGGGGTCCGCTCAAAGCGCAGTACGCTTTGGCACACCTTATAAGAGGCCCGTTCGCTCACTGTCCAGGGCTCCTGTCGCTGCAGGGGGCCGGCCTGCGCTTCGAGCTGTTTCCAGATGGTTTGCAGCATGGTGGCCGGCAGTTGGGCCTTGACCTGCGGTGTGCAGTGAACGAGCACGCTGTCAGCAGTTCCGGCTTGCAGCCACTCCAGATGTTTCTGGGCCATTTCCGTGTATCGGTCGGCCTCCGCCGTCATGCAGGCGGTTCCCAGCCATCCGGTCAGCAGCAGGCGGCTGGGCCATGCAGGCAGGTGGTAGGTGAAGGGCATTCGTATTTTCATATAAATCGGAAAGAGTGTTGGGGTGATTATTCGTTTTGTGCCCCGCAATGCGGGCAGCGGCCCTTGTGCGGAATGGACCGTCCACACACGCCGCAGAGCAGATGGGAGGGCTGGTGCAGCAGATACTGGCGGATGGCGAAGGCGCAGTAGGCCAGCCAGAGCAGGTAGCCTATATAATAAGGTGTGGTGAAGGTAAAGGTCAGATAGAGCAGTACACACACGCCGCCCAGCGAGGTCAGGTAGGCCAGACGGTCGCCCAAGTCGGGCTGTCGGCGCAGTTCGTCGACAACGGCCACCGCTACAATCAGCATCACCCACACAGAGGCGATGAACAGGGCCAGAATGGGCGGCAGCTCCGTGTTGAAGGGGTTGAGCGTAGGGTGATAATAGTATTCGACCCAGGTGTCGGGCACAAAGCGTTGCATGCTGCCGTACAGCGTGGCGGAGCTGCTGACACACAGACAGAGCAGGGTGGGATAGAAGCTCGGAAGGTCGCGGAAGTGGACCATCCTGTAGTGTTTGTGACGGAAATATTGGATGAGTCCGCACACGATGGCCAAGGCCAGCACGCACAGCACAAACGTGGAGCGTTGGCCCGAGAAGTGATGAATGAACTTCGAAATCGGGTCGTCGGGCACTACGCGGTCGAGCAGTGTGCGCTCCTGGATCCAGCCTTGGGTCAGCTGGTCGCGCGCCACCTTCACCCAGACGGAGTCGGTCGGGTCGTCGGGCACATAGACCACCTTGGCCACGACCAGCTTGTCGCGTTGCCTGATGCGAATCGTGTCGTTGAAGAGCGGAGCATAGTCGGTGGCATCAGTCAGTGGAGGCACACTGGTCAGGGCCAGCGAATCGGTGGCCTGAAAGTTGTAGCCAATCCAATAATGGTGGGAGATGTAGAAGTTCACCGAGTCGACTGCACCCTCGCCTGTGGCCGTCCAGTGGTCGGGTTTGTTGGAGTGGGAGTAGTAACAGGCCGTGCAGAGCACCGTGAGCAGCAGCAAGGAGAGAGGTCGTAGGAGGAGGAAGATGCGTTTCATGGGGCAGGATGCAGTTGGTTTGAAGAAATTGAAGGTTCAAACGTTGATAGTTTACTCTAAACCATAGACTTTAAACTCTAAACTCTAAACTATAGACTCTAAACTCTAAACTCTAAACTCTAAACCATAGACTTTAGACTATAGACTTTAAACCATAGACTTTAAACCATAGACTTTAAACCATAGACTCTATACCGAGCTACGCTCCACAAGCACCTGCATTTCACAGCGTGAGCAGTCGAAGCGCAGCGGGAAGGTTCGTCCGTCAGGCAGCCGCAACGAAAGCGGGCCTGGCACCGAGTGGTCGGTGCGCAGACAAATGCCCAAGGCATGCCGAATGCAGTGGCGGCAGGTCATCAACACCGTTTGGCCTGACGGTTCGGACCGTTCGAAGGCCGGTTCGACGGTTTGTGCGCCATGGTGCAGGTAGAAGTCGCGGGCCAGCCGGTTGGCCACGTTGGCCGTGAAGCGCATGTGGGACGGTGTCAGTTCACGCAGCAGCCGGTCGTCAGGCGGCGCTGCTTGCTCAGTGTGGTAGGACTGTTCATGGTTGCGCAGCAGGGCCTCGCACACCGCGCGCCGCCATTCTGTGAGCACCGAAGCCGGAATGAAGCGTTCGCCTTCGGTCTGTATGTCAATCGCTCGGGCAGTCCAGCAGGTGTCGCCCAGCTTGCCCAGTTGGCGCTCGATAGCCGCACGCTGCGCCGTGCGGGCTTCCTCATGCGGCTGGTCGAAGTGTAATGTCGCCTGACAGCCGCATTCGTCGCGCATGGCCAGGTCGTAGCCAGTCGGTGTCTCGCGCAGTGTTATCCACGCGTCGAGCGTACGCTTGGCCGATTCGCGGGCCAGTTGGCGGTCGAGGGCGAAGTCCAGGTTGCGGTGTAGCGGAGTGCCCGGCAGCAGGGGTGGCATTTGGGCCGGAAAGACCCGGTTGCCTTCCACGCGGTTCACGCGGAAGCCCTTCAGCTTGCCGTCATGGCCTACAAAGCAGAGGCCGTCGCCTGCTGTTAGCGGGGGCGTTTGCGCCGACAAGGGTTCGAACACAAACGAGCGGCGTTCCACCTGCTTGACCTTCCCCACTTGCGGGCCTGTGGCCTTGGGCGAATGGAAGGCATGGATGGGGCGGTCGGTGCGGCCGTACAGGAAGTAGTCGGTAAATCCGCGGTTGAAGCTGCGCTGTACGTCGGGCTCGAAGTGCAGGCAAGTCGTGCCATACGAGGCCCGCACGTAGTCCTCCGGCCGGCGTGCCAGTATGCTGTCGATGTGCTGCCTGTACCAGGCGGTCACGTTCTTCACATATGCCACATCCTTGAGCCGTCCTTCGATTTTGAAGGAGCGTATGCCTGCGTCCATCATTTCTTCGAGCGCCTCAGTGCGGTTCATGTCGCGCAGCGAGAGCAGGTGGCGGTCGGCAACCAACGTGCGTCCCCTCCCGTCGACCAGGTCGAAGGCAAGGCGGCAGAACTGGGCACAGCGGCCGCGGTTGGCCGAGCGTGCGAAGCAGTGTTGCGAGGCATAGCACCTCCCGCTGTAGCTCACGCACAGCGCACCGTGAACGAAGGCTTCGAGCGGTACCTTTACTGCCGCTGCAATCTGACGGATCTGTCGGAGCGAAGTCTCTCGGGCCAGCACAATCTGCCTGAATCCGGCTGCTTCTAACCACTGCGCCTTTTCGGGCGTGCAGTTGTCCATCTGGGTCGACGCGTGCAGAGCGATGGGGGGCAGCTTCATTTGCAGCAGGGCCGTGTCTTGCACAATCAGCGCATCGACACCTGCGCGGTACAGCTGCCACACCAGTTGTTCGACTTCGGCCAGCTCTTCGTCCCACAGAATGGTGTTGAGCGTCACATAGACGCGTGCCCTGAACAGGTGGGCGTAGCGGCACAATTGGGCTATGTCGTCCACACTGTTGCCTGCTGCCGCCCGTGCGCCGAAGTTCGGGCCACCTATATACACGGCGTCGGCTCCATGGCGTATGGCTTCGATGCCGCAGTGCAGGTCGCGTGCGGGCGAAAGCAGTTCGATGGGTTGCTGAGAGAGTGCTTGCATGTCGTTCGGGGAGATAAAGTGAGGTAGATGGTCAGAGAGAGAGCGGGGCGAGGGAGTCAGGCTTTGTCAAAAAGTGTGCGCGCCTGTTTGCGGGCCGGCTTGCCTGTTCCGGTGCGGGGCAGGCTGTCCACCCGCAGCCAGCGTCGGGGTTGTTCGTAGCGGTCCAGCCTTTCGCGACACAGGGCGGCCAGCGTGTCGGTCAGGTCCTGGCTGGCTTCGTAGACCAAGGCGACAGCCTCTCCCAGCCGCTCGTCGGGTGCAGCGGTAATCAGGAAGGGTACGGGCAGGTCAGACAGTTTGGCTTCAATGGCTTCGGCCTGCATTTTCAGCCCGCCCGAGTCAATCACGTTGTCGCGACGGCCCAGGATGCGGAAGCTCCCGTCGGGCAGCAGTTCGGCCAGGTCGTTGGTCACCAACAGTCCCTCATGCACCTGGGGTGCCTCGATTTGAAGTGTGCCTTGTGGCGACAGCGACACCCGCACGCCCTCCAACGGCTTGTAGGCAGTAGAGGCTGTTGGGCCGTTCAAGCGCCGCAGGGCAATGTGCGACAGCGTTTCTGTCATGCCGTAGGTGCTCCACACGGCGTGAGGAAACGTTCGCAGGGCCTTCTCCAGTCCGGCCGGGATGGGGCCTCCGCCAATGATCAGGCAAAGGGTGCGGCGCAGCAGTGAGCGCTCATGAGGCACGCGCAGCGACTCGTACACCTGCATCGGGGTGAGGGCCGCAAAGTCGGGTGCTTCGTGCAGCCCGGCATAGGGGTGCAGGCTGGGCACCACAGGCAACAGTTGCAGCTGGGCCGACAGTGAGCGCACCACCATCATCTGGCCTGCAATGTAGCGCAGGGGCATGGCCAGCAAGGCCGTGTTGCCCGGTTGCAGGCCCAGGGCCGACACGGTAGCCTGCGCACTGTTCCACATGCTGAGCTTGTCGGCCTGCATGGGCCGTGGTTCTCCCGTGCTGCCCGAAGTGTGTACGGTGAGGGTGGGACTGGGCTCTTGCCAGCGTGCCTTGAATTCGTCCACCTCCTGTTCAAATTCCCTTTGTCTCGCATTGCCATACCACAGCCTGTCGCCCTCCATGCTCAGCCGCGTATATTCGTAGTTGCTGACAAAGAGTTGTCCGGTGCCTAATCCTTGTGGCATCGTTGTGTCGGGGTCGGCAGCGGCGCACCATTGGGCAATGGCATTCAGTCCCACGTTGCTTTCGAGGGCAGAGGTTGTCCAGTAGCCGATTCCCCTTTCGCGGGCCAGCTGCATCCATTCGGCAGCACCGGTAAAGGCACCATGCAGCGTAGGTTTCAGGATGATGAACTGCGGCTTGATTTCGTCCAGCAGCTCCACCTTGCGTGCTTCCTCGTTCACGCCGATCAGCTCTTCGTCGAGCGCAATGGGCAGGGGTGTCTGGCGGCACAGGCGGGCCATTTCGCTCCACTGTCCCTGCTTGATGGGCTGTTCGATGCTGTGAATGTCGTAGCGTGCCAGCTGGTCGAGCACGTGTGGCGCTTCGTGTGGCGCGAACGCACCGTTGGCATCTACCCGCAGCTCCACGGTCTGTGCGTCAAAGCGGCTTCGAAGGCTGCGTATCAGGGCCAGTTCGCTGTCAAAGTCAATCGCTCCGATTTTCAGTTTGATGCAGGCAAAGTCCTGGGCGAGTTTCTCTTCCATGCGCCGGCACATCTCATCGTAGTTTCCCATCCACACCAGTCCGTTGATGCGAATGCCGCGTTGTCCCTGTGTGAAGGCCGAAGGGTACAGCAGCCGGTAGTCGCCGCGCAGCGAGCCGGCAGCCGAACGGAATGCCGATTGCAGTCCGAACAACATGGAGGGTACAGCGCGCAGTGCTTCGACATCGAGGTTCTGCGTGCGCTCCACTTCGCGGCACACAGCCAGCAGGCGTTCTTCGTAGTCGGCTGAATAGTCGCAGCTCAGGTCGGGCAGCGGTGCGCATTCGCCCAGTCCCGTAAACCGGATTTGCGGGTCAGCCGACGTAATCAGTATGTACCACACGCGTCGTGAGGTGTAGACACCCCGTGAGGTGCCTGCTGGCTGCTTGAAGTGCAGGGTGCGCGGAATGACGCGCAGACGAAAGGGGAGAAAGTGCATGGCTATGGGTGAAGGACGATGGTTGAAAGTTTAAAGTTTATAGTTGAAAGTTTATAGTTGGCCTATAGTTTAAAGTCTAAAGCTTATGGCTTAAAGTTTATAGTCGAAGGGCGCATGGAGGGCATAGTCCCATGTGGTCTCTTTGTCCAGTGGGCGTGCCGGCACATGCGCAACGCTTCGGCCTACAGCTTCTGTTGTCAGTGTCAGGGCAGCTTCGGGTACTTCGAGAAGTCCGGCTTGCGTTTTTCGAGAAAGGCGCGTCCGCCTTCCTGGGCTTCGTCCAGCATGTAGTAGAGCATGGTTGCATCGCCGGCCAGTTCCTGAATGCCTGCTTGTCCGTCGAGTTCCGCATTCAGTCCGGCCTTGATCATGCGCAAAGCTAAGGGGGAACGCTCCATCATCGTCATGGCCCAGTCGACCACCTCGTCCTCTAAGCGGTCAAACGGCACGACCTTGTTGACCATGCCCATTTCGAGGGCCTCGGCAGCCGAATACTGCCGGCACAGGAACCAGATTTCACGTGCTTTCTTCTGTCCCACGATGCGTGCCAGGTAGGAAGCTCCGAAACCGGCATCGAAGGAGCCGACCTTCGGCCCAGTCTGTCCGAAGATGGCGTTTTCCGAAGCGATGGTCAGGTCACACACCAGGTGTAGCACGTGGCCGCCGCCAATGGCAAAGCCGTTTACCATGGCGATGACAGGCTTGGGCAGCGAGCGTATCTGCTTCTGCACGTCCAGCACGTTCAGACGGGGCACGCCGTCGCCGCCTACATAGCCGCCGCGGCCCTTCACGTTCATGTCGCCGCCTGAACAGAAGGCCTTGTCGCCGGCTCCGGTCAACACCACAACGCCAATGTGCTGCGCTTCGCGGCAATAGCGCAGTGCATCCGACATTTCAGCCACCGTAAGGGGCGTAAAGGCATTGCGGTAGCGCGGACGGTTCAGGGTGATGCGGGCAATGCCGTTGAACTCGTCAAACAATATTTCCTGATAGCTCTTGATGGGTTTCCATTCTCTCATAGTGATATCTTTTTTGCAGGTTTTCGGTTCAGAAACAGGTCAGGGACAAGGCGGTAGCGCCACTTCGAGCAATTGGGCGCGTCCTTCTGTCTGGAGCCATTGCCGCATGGCGGGCACAAGGCCTTCGGCGCTTGCCACGCGGTGGTAGCCCAGGCCGAAGGTGCGGGCCAGTCCTTCGGCCGTGTAAGGCTGTCCGCCCGCTGAGATAAACTCGCTCATGGCAGGCGAGGCCTCCAGTCCCGGCAGTTGGTGGAATATGCCGCCGCCGTGGTTGTTGAGCAGCAGGATGCGCAGGTTGGGCGGCAGGTGGGTGTTCCACAGCGCGTTGGCATCGTAGAAGAAGCTCAGGTCACCCAGCACCACGATGCTCGGACCCCACATCTTCAGCGCGTAGCCCACGGCTGTAGAGAGGCTGCCCTCAATGCCGTTGGTGCCCCGGTTGGCAAAGATGGGGAAGTCGCCGCTTTCGAAGATGCGCGAGGCAACCCGCACCGTGCTGCTGTTGCCCAGATGTAGCGTATAGCCGGCAGAGGTCTCGTACAGCACGGTACGCAAGGCACCGAATGCCTGCATCATGCCGCTCTCGGTGGAGGGTACAGGCTGTCGGTAGCGCAGACACGCCTGCTCGTAGAAGGCCCGTGCGCGTTTCACCCCGTCGTGGTGGGATGGCAGTCCGGCCGCCAACTGTTGGAGTACGGGCAGCGGCCCGCACGTAACCTCAGTGTCGAGGTGACAGAAGGTGTCGGTCAGCTCGCGGTCCAGTGACAGGCGGATGACCTTGCAGCCGCTCCGACGCAGCCTTTGCTTGAATCGTTTGTGGACGAAGTTCCCGCCTGCGTGCAGCACGAGGTCGGGCATGAGTTCCGGGCGGTCATCGGGCAGGTTGTCGAAGACTTCCATGCGCAGCGAGCCGCTGATGTCGGCCAGAATTTCGGGCAACACCAACAGCTGTTCCTGTCGGTCGAGTGCTTCGGCCACAGCACGCAGGTCGCCCTCGTCGTACTGTCCCACTACCAGGGCCGGCAGGCGCGCTTCGGCTATTTGTTGTACCAGCTCTTCGGGCAAGGGGCTGTGGACTTCGGGCGTGATGCGGCTGACGACCCGCTCTGGGGGCAAGGCCTCAGTGTTGAAGCCGAAAAGCGGCTCCGACAGCGGGACATTCAGGTGGGCCGGTCCGCCCCCGGCTTCGTGCAGGGCCAGCAGGGCGGCATTGACCAGGCGGTTGTTGGCCCAATGCAGTTCGGGAGTATGTGGCTCGAAGAGGTCGAAGGTCGGGGCATAGGGCTTCAGCGCGCCGCGCTGGGGCAGAGTCTGTCCGTCGTATTGGCCAATCCACTGGGCCGGGCGGTCGGCCGAGATGACCAGCAGTGGCCTGTGGCGGTAGTAGGCCTCGGCCACAGCGGGCAGGGTGGCCAGCAGGGCAGAGCCAGATGTCACACACACGGCCGTGGCCTTTTCGGTGGCCAGGCCGATGCCTAAGGCCACGAAGGCCGCGCTGCGCTCGTCGGTCACAGCATGCAGGCACAGCCCCGCCTGCTCGAAGTCGTGCAGCAGAGGGGCGTTGCGCGAACCGGGACAGGCTACGACATCGGCGATGCCGTGCGCCTGCAACAGGGCGGTCAGCTGGTTGGTTTGCGGAAAGTCAGCGTACATGAGGGCGTCGGTATGAGGTTCATGGAGGGTGGTGGGGGTGAGGCGGGCTGGGAGCGCGGGGCTGGGAGCGCGGGTTCCCAGTGATATTCCCGGAGGCCGGCCATGCGTGCGCTTTACAGCACCTCCATCATGGTCTGCATTTTGCGGCAGGTTTCCTCCCACTCGTCAGCCAGCCTGCTGCCGGGCATGAGTCCTCCACCAGCATAGAGGGTGGCCATATGCTGGTCGAAGGCCATGCAGCGCAGCGACACATACAGGCGGGTTTCGCCTTGCAGGCCGAGCGGCCCGCTGAAGCCGGCATAGTAGTGCCGGCTGCTGTCTTCGTCGGCGGCAATGGCGGCCAGTGCTGCTTCGCGCGGCACGCCACATACGGCTGGGGTGGGGTGGAGGCGCAACAGCAGCTTGCACACGTTGTCTGGTTCGGGCAGGTCGAAGCTGAAGTCCGTACACAGGTGCTGAATGTTTCCGGTCCTTCGGCTGTAGGTGGCCGACTGCCGTATGTCGGTCGCCAGCCCTTGTAGTTGTGCGGCCACGAAGTCGGCCACAATGGCCTGTTCCTTCCGGTTCTTCTCGTTCCACTGTGGCGGCGTGTCGGCTGTGTAGGGCAGCGTGCCGGCCAGTGCTACGGTGTGCCACCGGGTGTCGAGGCGTTCCAGCAGCGGTTCGGGCGTAGCCACAATCCAGTGTCCCGTCTGTGGGGTGTACCACAATGCCACGAAGCAGTCCGGCCGCCGCTGGCAGGCTTTGGCAAACAGGCGGTGCGGGTCGAAGTCCGCTCCTTTCAGGTGTAGCCTTCGCGACAGCACCACCTTGGCCAGTTCGCCGCGTTCCAACCGCGTGTGTGCCGCTTCGAAGGACTTCTGGTAGAGCCTGTAGCATTCGGCTTCGTCGGTACAGAGGGTCTTTGCGGCAGTGGCCGGGAGGTCGCAGGTGGAGAGAGGCAGGCAGTCCGCCTCGTCGGGACGGATAAACACAATGGGCGTTTCAGCCGTTACCCGAAAGGGCATTACCACATAGCCTCCCGTCTGCGGGAGTGCTTGCAGTGTGGTCGCACACAGAGGGGCGGAGAACTGCCTGATATGATGGTAGCAGGTGCTGTGTGGGGTGCGGTAGAGCACGTAAGCCTGGCACGGCCCGGATGGGGCGGACGGCATGATGCACTTCATTGTAGGGGAGTTCTATTATCAATTAGGGCGGGCCGGCAGGCTCAACCTTTGTTTTCCAACACGCGTTTGGCCTCTTCCCAGATTTCGTCCATCTCGGCCAGGGTCATGTCGGTGAGTTGCCTTCCTTGCTTCAGCGTGTGCGCTTCGAGGTAGTTGAAGCGGGCCGTGAACTTCTGGTTGGTGCGTTCCAGCGCGTTGTCGGGATTGATTTTGTAGAGCCGGGCCGCGTTGATGAGGCTGAACAGCACATCGCCAAATTCGGCTTCGGCCTTGTCCTTGTCCATATGTTCCACCTCAGCTTCAAATTCGGCCAGCTCTTCCTTCACCTTTTCCCACACCTGCGCGCGTTCTTCCCAGTCAAAGCCCACATTGCGGGCCTTGTCCTGTATGCGGTAGGCTTTGATGAGCGAAGGCAGGGCCGCGGGCACGCCAGAGAGCACGGACTTGTTGCCGTCCTTCTCCTTCTGCTTGATTAGCTCCCACTGCTGGATGACCTGTTGTGCCGTTTCGGCTTGGGTGGCCGTTTCGCCCTGGGGCGGATAGACGTGCGGGTGGCGGAATATCAGTTTGTCACACAGTGCGTGACACACGTCGGCCATGTCGAACTGTCCCTTCTCGTCGGCAATCTTGGCATAGAAGCACACGTGCAGCAGCACGTCGCCCAGTTCCTTGCAGATATCCTTGGTCTCGCCGCGCATCAGGGCGTCACAGAGTTCATAGGTTTCCTCAATCGTGTTGGGCCGCAGGCTTTCGTTGGTCTGCTTGCGGTCCCACGGACATTTCTCGCGCAGTGTGTCGAGCACGTCGAGCAGTCGGCCAAAGGCCTCCATCTTTTCTTGTCGGGTGTGCATGGTTCTATCAATAAGTAGGGTAGGGCACAAAGTAGCCCCCTAAAAAACAAGAGGCAAAATTACACTTTTCCTGCTGATATGGCTATTTTTGCGGCATGGAAAAGTTCGATGTCCACATTTTGGGGTGTGGAAGCGCCAAGCCCACCCAGCGCCACAACCCATCGGCCCAGCTGGTAAACCTTCGGGAGAAGCTCTATCTCATCGACTGTGGTGAGGGCACGCAGTTGCAGTTCCAGCGTGCGCGCCAGAGCTTTTCGCGTCTCAACCACATCTTTCTCAGCCATTTGCACGGCGACCACCTCTTCGGCCTGATCGGTTTGCTTTCGACGCTCTCTTTGTCGGGGCGCATCTCTCCGATGCACCTCTATGCCCATGCACCGTTGGAGGGACTGCTGCGTCCGTGGCTCGACTTCTTCTGCACGGGCATTCGTTTCGAGGTTGTGTTCCATCCGCTGCCCGAGGGCAACGAGTCGCAGGTCGTGTTTGCCGACCGTTCCGTACAGGTGTGGAGCATACCGCTGCGCCACCGTGTGCCCAGTTGCGGATTCCTGTTTCGCGAGACACCCCTGCTGCCTCACATCAGGCGTGACATGATAGACTTTCTGCAGATTCCCTACTATGCCATCAACAGCATCAAGCAGGGCGAAGGCTGGACGACTCCCGAGGGGCGGCATTACGCCCACGAGGAACTGGTCATTCCTGCAGCTCCGCCGCGCAGCTATGCCTACTGTTCCGACACGGCCTACCTGCCTGCCAACGTTCCTTTGCTTTCGGGTGTCGACCTGCTCTATCACGAAGCCACCTTTGGCGAGGACCTCGCCGCCCGTGCGGCCGAGACCTGCCACTCTACAGCCCGTCAGGCTGCGTTGTTGGCCAAGGAGGCGGGCGTGAAGCGGCTGCTCATCGGCCATTATTCTTCGCGTTATTCCGACGAGCAGTGCCTGCTCGACGAAGCCCGCCAGGTGTTTCCCGACACGCTGCTGGCCAATGAGGGCATGACCCTGCAGGTGTAGCCCCGCCCCGTCGGCCCCCTCGGTCGACTCACCCGGGTGACTGCATCTGGCATGGAATACCGCCCAACGAAACCTTGTCAGACAAAAGAACGGAAATATGAAAAAGCATTGCAAACATCTCTTGTTGGCTGCGGCGTGCCTGTCCGTGTGGACAGCCTGCACGCAACAGGGCGGCCAGACCTCGACTGGCAGCGAACCGGCCTCCATCACCTGGATTGAAGACAAGCCGGGAGGCAATATGCAGCCACTCTCGTTGTATCCCGGTGTTCCCGATTCGCTGTGGGAGAGTCTGGGACTTCGGAACGGCATTCCCTCGGGCATGAACTGTTTCCTTCTCCAGACCGAAGGAAAAGACATCCTGCTCGATGCCGGACTGGGTGCGCCTTTCAGCCAGCTCCTGCCCAAACTGAACGAGTTGGGAGTGGCTCCCGAAGAGCTGCAGCTGGTCTACCTCACCCACCTTCATCCCGACCACATCGGTGGCCTGCTGAAGGAAGGCCAGGTGGTCTTCCCCAAAGCCCATGTCTATGTCAACCGCATCGAAGCGGAGGCCTGGCAGGCGATGGAAGGCGACAACAGCCAGCTGGCAAAGGCTGTGCTCAACGCCTATAAGGACAGGCTTCACCTCTTTGAGGCAGGCGACACGCTGGAGGGCGGCGTGAAGACCCTGGCGGCTTACGGCCATACCCCGGGGCACACTGTCTTCCAGAAAGACAGCATCCTCGTGATTGCCGACCTCATTCATGGGGCAGCCCTCCAGCTGGAGCATCCGGAGTACGGCCCTGCCTACGACATGGATGCAGATGCCGCACGCCAGTCCCGCATGAAGATATTGGAATACGCCCGTGAGCACAATCTGACGATGTATGGCATGCATCTGCCTGCGCCGGGTTTCATCAAATGACAACGACCTATGCAGATACTGCTGGCAAATGCCAAGATCATGTTTGAGAAGGCCGGCCGCACTCCGCTATCAACTCCGCTGTTTCAGTCAGTGGCCGACGAACTGGCCGCCGAGATGGCGCGTATGGATGTGGAGGAGCTGGCCCGTCAGTTGGATTGCAGCCGGAAACTGGCGGCAGCGAACTGGCAGCGCTATCAGGACTTCAGGTTTGCCGAAAAGATGCCGGCCATCCTGGCCTACAATGGACAGGCATACAAGCACCTTCGGGCGAACACGCTGGGCGACGAGGCCCTGGCCTTCGCACAGCAGCACCTTTGGATTACCTGTTTCCTCTATGGCCTGCTTCGTCCCATGGACGGCATTGTGCCTTACCGCATGGAACACTGTGTCTCGATGGAGGCTACTCACGACAAGCCTGTCAATCTGTTCTGGAAGGACAAGCTGACCGACCTGCTCATCGAGCGTGTGAAGGCCGACGACGGCATACTGGTTCATCTCTCAACGGAGGAATACGAGCATCTCTTCGACTGGAAGCGTGTGGTCCGCGAGGTGCGCGTCATCCATCCGCTCTTCTATGTCCGCCAGAGCGACGGCAGGCTGAAGATGCAGGCCGTGTGGGCCAAGGCGTGTCGTGGGGCGATGGTGCGGTTCATGCTCCAGAACCGGCTTGTCATGCCCGGCGAACTGACGGCTTTCAGCTACGAGGGTTTTGAGTATGCGCCGCAGTTGGGCGAGGAGGACTATCCCCATTTCGTCAGAGCATAAGTTGTAGCGGATGGGGGCCGGCCCCACCTTCTTTATATACGCTTTTTTAGGCCGCAAAAATCCTTCAACCCTTCAGACAACCCTTCATTCTCGTTGAGACTCAGAAGGAAAGTGGCTGAAGGGTTTTGTTTTCAAACCCTTCAGTTCATTCAGCAACCCTTCAGCTTGACTTTTCCTGATTTTGGTTGACCGTTTTTTGCGTTAATTCCTGCTATGGGTT
>CAMBOH010000027.1 GCA_945869305.1 uncultured bacterium | reverse complement strand
TTCGAGCTTCATCTTCTTTCATTCGAGCTCCGCAGGTGTTCCCTTGTAGCAAACAAGCGTTCAAGGAGCGGGTTGAAGGCCCAGCAGGCGCATAGCCCAAGGCGTTTCCCTGGGCTAGGTGCTCGTTGCCCCTCCGGGGCACGTCTTGAAAGCTTCGTTCCGTCCTGAACTACGTGGCAGGTGTTCCTTTGTAGCAAACAGGCGTTCAAGGAGCGGGCTGAAGGCCCAGCAAGCGCATAGCCCAGGGCATCGCCCTGGGTATGTTTACCGCCGCAAATGCGCCCTGAAAGGGCAAAAGCATTGGTATGAACCCCATGTGTTCTAACGCTTTTGCTCTTTCAGGGCGCACTTTATCGCCTCATACTTTTTGCCCCTCCGGGGCGTACCTTGAACGCTTCGTTCCGTCCGTTTGTTGCAGCTGTCAGTCCCGAGCGATGAAAATGGATGCTGTAACGCGCCGATGTCAGAATAAATCCATATTTTTGCCACGTTCATCCATGTGCTCCTTTGCAGATTCTGTGTGGCTATTTCCCGAACCAGACAGTGCATCTCAGAAGGAAGACTGCTAAGGGCACGACATAGAACGAAACAACCCGTATGAATAACCCCCAAAAAACACAAGCAACATGTTTGAAGCTCCTGTTGTAATGGTAGGCTTGGTATTTGCTGCCATTGTCTTTCTTTCGGTGTTCTTTCATTTCGTGCCCTTCTTCCTGTGGCTCTCGGCCAAGGTGTCGGGCGTACAGATTTCGCTGGTACAGTTGTTCCTGATGCGCATCCGCAATGTGCCGCCCGGGGTGATTGTCCCTTCGCTCATCGAGGCACACAAGGCCGGCCTGCGCACCATCACGCGCGACAATCTGGAGGCCCACTACATGACAGGCGGCCACGTGCAGCGCGTAGTACACGCTTTGGTGTCGGCCTCGAAGGCCAACATTGACCTCAGCTTCGAAAAGGCCACGGCCATAGACTTGGCAGGCCGCGACGTGTTTGAGGCGGTCCAGACCAGTGTGAATCCGAAGGTAATCGACACACCCCCTGTGGCTGCTGTGGCCAAGAACGGCATCCAGCTCATTGCCAAGGCCCGCGTGACAGTGCGCGCCAACATTCATCAGTTGGTGGGCGGTGCCGGAGAGGACACCATTCTGGCCCGTGTGGGCGAAGGCATCGTGTCGAGCATCGGTTCGGCCGAAACCCACGAGCAGGTGCTCGAAAACCCTGACTCTATCTCGAAGCTGGTGCTCTCCAAGGGACTCGATGCGGGCACGGCCTACGAAATCCTCTCGATTGACATTGCCGACATCGATGTGGGCAAGAATATCGGAGCCACCCTGCAGATGGATCAGGCTAACGCCGACAAGAACATCGCACAGGCCAAGGCTGAGGAACGCCGCGCCATGGCAGTGGCCACGGAGCAGGAAATGAAGGCTCGTGCACAGCAGGCCCGTGCCGAGGTGATTCAGGCAGAGGCCGAGGTGCCCAAGGCACTGGCCCAGGCCCTGCGCGACGGCCACATGGGATTCATGGACTACTACAGGCTCGAAAACCTGAAGGGGGATACCGCCATGCGCGACACTATCTCGAAAATAAACCCTGCGGACGTGCTGGGCAAGAAGGAATAAGACGGGGGGCGAGGCGCACCCCTGGACTATATTGAATGTCTTAGCGTTCGGAATATGGACAGCAAGCCATGCCCGGAGCCACACGCTTGCGGCTCCGCCGGTCATGGAAAGCAGCAAATGGATATGGAAAAAAAGGAATATGAATATGCAGGCCCGGCCTACAACGGTTTCGCGGTGCTGTTCTTCCATTTGGTGATTCTTCCCCTGTTGGGGGCAGCCTCTTTCCTGTTGCCCGAAAACCTGTGGGGCATCAGCACCGTCTGGTGTGTCGTGCTGGGGATATGTTTCCTCATCATCATTGGAGGCTATATGGAATTGGAACCCAACGAGGCCCGCGTCATGGTGTTCTTCGGCAAATACCGGGGAACCTTCAATCAGACGGGCTTCTATTGGGTGCATCCGTTTATGGACAAGAAGAAACTGTCGATGCGCGCCCGCAACCTGGACGTGGAGCCTATCAAGGTGAATGACAAGGTAGGCAACCCAATCCTCATCGGTCTGGTGCTGGTGTGGAAGTTGCACGACACCTACAAGGCCATGTTTGAGATTGATGCCCAAACCATGGCCGGAAGCAGCGATAAGCAACAGGGAGGAAGCACAGTGGCCGGACGCATGTCGGCCTTCGAAACCTTCGTGCGCGTACAGAGCGATGCAGCCCTGCGTCAGGTGGCCGGACAGTATGCCTATGACGATGACAGCGAGTCGGATGCAGGCGAACCCACCCTGCGCGGTGCAGGCGACGAAATCAACGAATACCTCGAACAGCAGCTCAACGAACGCCTGTCGATGGCAGGCATGGAGGTGGTCGAAGCACGCATCAACTACCTGGCTTATGCACCCGAAATTGCAGCCGTCATGCTGCGCCGCCAGCAGGCAGGAGCTATCATCACCGCCCGCGAAAAGATTGTGGAAGGAGCGGTGTCGATGGTGAAGATGGCCGTCGACAAGCTGGAGCAGGAACAGGTCGTGCAGCTCTCGCCCGCCGACAAGGCCGCCATGGTCAGCAACCTCATGGTCGTGCTCTGTGCCGACGAACCCGCCCAGCCGATAGTCAGTACTGGTGCCTGACCGCCTGTACTTTCACCGGGACGGAAAAACCGAAAGTTCTAACCAAACATAATAACGACTAACCATGAACAACAAACTTACTCGCATTTTCTCCATGCTGTTGTGTCTGGCCATGGCCTGCGGACTGAATGCCGCCACGCCCTTTACAGTCACAACCATTCAGAACGGCCAGTTTGACGAAGGCACAGCGTGGTACACGCTGACCATCGGGGCCGGCAAGCTGCGCATCGCCAACAACGACGGGGCTGAGAGCATCACCCTCGGCGGACAGATTACGGGGACCGATGCCGAATTGTGGTGCTTTGCCGGAAACGAGGCCGACGGCTACCTTATATATAATAAGGAGGCCGGACCAGCCATGGCCTTGGCCGCACCGACCACTATGCTGGGCAGTACGGGTGCCGAATCCTATGCCATACTGAAGGATGCCGCCGCTCCGGGCGACGGCTACACCAACCGCTGGGACTTTGCCGAAGCTACCCAAACTTCAGCTGGCGGTTCGCTCTCGGTGACGGGCGGCTTTTATGTGAACGAGCATGGCTATGCCTCGAACATCCTGAATAACCGTGGCAACAAGCTGGCCTTCTGGTCGACGGGCTACGACAACGGTTCGGTCATCCTCATGGAGGCTGTGACCTCGACCTACACGGTCGACATGACCACGGGCTCGTACACCTCCGCCAACGCCACCGGCACGTATGCTTCGGTGTGGTCGTCAACCCAGACCACCCCGCAGCTCACCCTCAGCACGGGAGCCAACAACATGGCCACAAACGGCAACAATCTCACCCTGACTCCGGGTACGGCTGGTAACAGCGTGTATACCCTCTCGGCAGGTAGCGACTACAAGGTGACGGGCTACAAGTTCACCTACAAGAACAAGGATGCCAACACCAACGCCCTCAAGATTGTGGCCGGAGGCGTGGAATATGTTGTGACCGATGAAGCACAGACTGTGGAGCTGTCTGGCCTGAATGACGTAACAGCCCAGTTCACCTTCACGGGACACAACCATGAAGTGGAAGTGAGCAACTTCACTGTAAACGTGAGCCGCAGTTTCCGTCAGCCCGAACCGCAGCAAGACCTCTTCGTGACCGACGGCAGCCGTGCGCCTTATCGCATTCCCGCCATAGCCAAGGCATACAACGGCGACCTCATTGCCATCAGCGACTATCGTCCTTGTGGTGCCGACATAGGCTTCGGCGAAGTGGACATCGTGGCCCGTATCTCGACCGACAACGGCCAGACCTGGGGCGAGGAGTTCACCATCGGCAACGGCACGGGTACAAGCGGTGCCGTAGACTGCGGCTTCGGTGATGCCGCCGTGGTGGCCGACAGCGAAAGCAGCGAAGTGCTGCTCATAAGCGTCTGTGGCAACACCGTTTACAGCGCAGGAACGACTACCCGCGAGAACCCCAACCGCGTGGCCCGCTTCCGCAGCCATGACAACGGTCATACCTGGTCGGCCTACGAGGAAATAACCGAAGACATCTACACGCTCTTCGACGAGAGCGCGCTCGGTCCTGTACAGAGCCTCTTCTTCGGTTCTGGCCGCATCTGCCAGAGCCGTCAGGTGAAGGTGGGCGACTACTACCGCATTTATGCCGCACTCTGTGCCCGTCCCGGAGGCAACCGCGTGGTCTACTCTGACGACTTCGGCCAGACCTGGAAGGCACTGGGCGACATTGACATTTCGCCTGCACCCTCGGGCGACGAGCCCAAGTGCGAAGAACTGCCCGACGGAACGGTGATTCTCAGCTCGCGCATGTCGGGTGGCCGCTACTTCAACTTCTTCACCTATACCGACGTGGCCAAGGGAGAGGGCAGCTGGGCCAACGCTGTCGCCTCGAACAGTTCCAACAACGGTGTGATAGCTGAGGGCAACTCGACCAACGGCGAGATACTCATCCTGCCTGTCAAGCGCACTGCTGACAATGCCGAGATGTATCTGGCCCTGCAGTCAGTGCCTCTGGGCAGCGGACGTGCCAATGTGGGTGTGTACTACAAGGAACTGTCTTCGCTCAGCGACCTGAAGGACGCAGCATCTTTTGCCTCAAACTGGGATGGCCGCCACCAGGCCAGCTACATCGGTTCGGCTTACTCCACCATGATCATGCAGGCCAACGACTCCATCGCCTTCTTCTATGAAGAGGAAACCTACGGAAGGGCTTACACCAATGTCTACAAGCAGTATTCGGTGAAGGGCATCACCCAGGGAGCCTACATCTATGACCCGCAGGTCGACCGTGTAGCTTTTGTCACGCGCCTGCTGCGTGAGCGTGTGTCTGATGTGTCTAATCTGGAGCAAGGCCAGGCAGTGGGCATGATTGATGCCGACAAGGCCGACGAACTTGCCACTTCGCTTGACGGTATCGTGGAGGGATACGCCGCAAACCCTACCGTTGAGGGATATGCAGCCGCCCTGAACGAGTTGAACAGCAAAATAGATGAAGCTAAAATCCACTTGGAGAACGGCCGCGTCTATACGCTCGAAAACAAGGAACGCGCTGCAAATCCCTATTTGGGCACCAGCACCGCCACCGACAACATTGACGGGACACACCAAATCTATCAGGGATATGCTTCGGTGAGCGGCAACGAGCAGAAGTTCGGCTTCTTGCTGAACGAGGACGGCACGTGGAAGATATTCAACGAGGCTGCCCAGACCTACATGAGCGTCACGCAGAACTACTACAAGCATGTGTTGCAGGTGGCCGACGCGGCCGAAGCAGGCAACTACCGCGTTACGTCGTCGACCGACGGCTGGTCACAGCTGGTGTGCACCACCCCTGTAGCGGCAGCCATTCCGGCCCTGCACCTCTCCGGCGAGAACAAGCTGGTGCAATGGACAGCCAGCGAACCGGCTTCGCAGTGGAAGATTGTGCCGACCAACGATATGATCACTGCCATCGGACAGGTGGAGCGTGAAGCACCGCAGGCCGAACTGCGCATGTATGACCTGCAGGGACGCCGCCTGCAGCAGATACCAGCCCAAGGACTCTACATCACGTCCGACAAAAAGAAGCATCTGCGCTGAACAGATGTGGACTGAACCTTAGGTTATCGGGTTTCAGGTAGCCACAGAGGTTATCAGGGATTGGATGATGAGGTTATAACATTGCTATTCGAGCGTACGAAGTATCAACCGTTCTGACAGTGACTTTATAACCACATGACCTAATCCTTGATAACCTGATTTGTATCTTATGACCTGAAGTCCGAAAGTCTAACCCCTATAACTAAAGCATGAACCTATGAAAGTAATCAACCTGGGGGAGTATTCCTCTGTCATCAATTCCTACATGGCCCAGCTCCGCGACACGCAGGTGCAGGTCAACCGTCCCCTGTTCCGCCGCAACCTGGAACGCGTGGCGCGGGCCATGGCCTACGAGGTGAGCCGCACGCTCGATTATTCTGAAAAGGAAGTACGCACGCCGTTGGGCATCAAGCGGGTGCCAACCTGTGACGACCACATTGTGGTAGGCACCGTGTTGCGCGCAGGCCTGGCCTTCCACCAAGGTTTTCTCGATACCTTCGACCAAGCCGACTCAGCCTTTGTGGCAGCATACCGCGAGGAGGGAGCTGGAGAGCTGAAAATCCATGTCGAATATATGGCAGCCCCCGACCTGAACGGCTGCACCTTCCTGCTGGTCGACCCCATGCTCGCCACGGGCGGCAGCCTGAACCTGTCCTATCAGGCTTTCCTGAAGCACGGCACGCCCCGCAAGCTCCACATCTGCTGCGTCATAGCCGCACAACAGGGCATTGACCGCCTGCAACAGGCATTCCCTTCTGACGATGTGACCCTGTGGCTGGCCGGTATTGACCCGCAGCTCAATGCCGACGCTTACATTGTGCCTGGCCTCGGCGATGCCGGCGACCTCTCGTTTGGTCCCAAACTTTGAGAAAGCCAAGCCCGACCATGTCATCCATCCTACAGAAATACCAAGCCTACATCCTGTTGGAGAAAGGGTTGTCGCCCAACACGCGGCAGGCATACAGCTGTGATGTCGAAAAGCTGCTGGACTTCTTGGCCGACGAGGGGATAGACCTGTTGCAGACCACCCTCGACGACCTGCACCGCTTTGCCGCCTCGCTCTACGATGTGGGCATTTCCTCCACCTCGATAGCCCGCATACTCTGTGGCGTACGCTCCTTCTTCGGCTATCTGCTGCTCGAAGGCTACATCGATGCCGACCCGACAGAGCTGCTCGAATCGCCCAAGAAGCCCGAACACCTCCCCGAGGTGCTCAGCCTGGACGAGGTCGATGCCCTCGAAGCCGTTATCGACCAGAGCCTGCCCGAAGGCCGTCGCGACCACGCCATGCTGGAGGTGCTCTACAGTTGCGGACTGCGTGTGAGCGAGTTGTGCAGCCTGAAGCTCAGCGACCTCTTCCTCGACGAAGGCTTCCTGCGCGTGCTGGGAAAGGGCAGCAAGCAGCGGTTGGTGCCCATGTCGCCCAAGGCCATCCGAGAGCTGAACTCATGGCTGGCCGAACGCGGCGACATCGACATCCGGCCAGGCGAGGAGGACTACGTGTTCGTAAGCCACCGCCGGGGCCGCCACCTGTCGCGCATCACCGTGTTCCACAACCTGCAGTGCTACGCTGCACAGGCCGGCATCACCAAGCACATTTCGCCCCACACCCTGCGCCACACCTTTGCCACCCATCTGCTTGAAGGCGGTGCCAACCTGCGTGCCATACAGTGCATGTTGGGCCACGAAAGCATAGCCACCACCCAGCTCTACACCCATCTCGACCGGAGCTTCCTGCGCCAGCAGGTTCTGGAACACCTTCCGCGTAACCAAAATGACGGAAGCGGTGAGCAGTAGGAAGCAAATGAGCAGCACCGGGCGCAATTTATGGCGCAGAATGTTGGGCCATTTTTCTTATTTCCGTAAGTTTGCCGCATCTAACACGAACTCCACAGATAAACGGATCAACATGAAGAACATCTTTACGCTTAAATGGATGTGGGCGTTGTCGCTGTGCTTCCTCAGCTGTTGGACAGCATTGGCATAGCAGGCCCAGTCCGACAAGACCTTGCAGGCCCGACAGGCCCGGACAGCCGCCAGCATGAAGCGTGCGGCCCAGCTCTATGCCACACAGCCCTTGCGCGCTGCCGCCGGTACACCGCTGATGCGCGCTGCCGAAGAGACTGCCCCTTCTCAGGACCCCAAGACCCTGACCAACCTGCCGGCTGACTCAGCCATCTTCTTCCAGAACTTCATTCCCTCCGAAGCAGGCGACACCCTCGGTTTCAGCACCATGTACGACGTGGACCTGCTGGAATACTTCGTCGGGAACACCATCACCCAGATCCAGACGATTGTGCCCGATGGCGCATCCCATGGGACGCTGTGGATTCTCGACCCCAACCACCCCACCGACACCCTCTTCAGGGCCTCCGTACCCCAGGACTGTCCCAAGGGTGAGCCCGTGCTCTTCTCGTGCGGATACAAGATAGACTCCCTGCGCCTGTTACAGGTGGGCCTGACCCTGGTGTTTGAGGAGTCCATGCCCGACGATTCCTACCTTCAGGTGCCTATCGTGCCTTGTAACCGCAACGGTGCTTTCCTCGTGCTCGACACCAAGGTCAGCAGCGAGCAGTACTACGACTATACCTATATGCGCTACATGCTCTACGGCGACCCACACCTCTGCTACGGCTTCTATCTGAACTGCATTACCGAGGGCGAGGCCGGACTGAAGCCTTACGAAATCAAGCTCGACGACGTGACCCATACGCGTGCTTACATTGGCGAAGAAGAGGCGACCTTCTCCATCGGTATCACAAACTACGGCTATATGGGCATCCCCTCGGCCAAGCTGCGCTGCAAGCTGGGCGACTTGACTGAGGACATCGACTTCAACAAGTCGCTGGGCTACATGTACTATGGCTACATCGAAACCGACTTGCCCACGCCCCGTGAAGCCGTGCGCGTGCCCCTCACGGCACAGATTATCGAAGTGGCCGGACAGGACGTGTCGGCAGAACAGTCACCCGAAAGCGGCTCTATCACCATGGTCTCTCCCTCGCTCTCCGTGCTGCGTCGTGCTGTGATGGAAGAGTTCACCGGAGGCTGGTGTGGCTGGTGTCCGCGTGGTTCGCGGGCCATTGAGCTGCTCAGCGAAAAGTATGGCGACAGCTTCATCCCCATAGCCATCCATCAGGGCGATGACCTGCAGTCAGACGACTTCCTCTACGTGTTGAGCAACTACGGCTCCAACGGTTTTCCGGGATTCAGCATGAACCGCCTGTTCACGGGCGACCCATACTATGGCAGCGGCCAGTATGGCGGCGGCGATTTGGGTGTGACCCATGATATTGACCATGTGGCCGTGCTGCCCTGCGAGGCCGACCTTGAAATCACAGACTGCACGCTCGATGCCCAAGGCACAGCCATTCAGGTGACGACTGCCACCTCCTTCAGCATCGACTGCAACACGGCTCCCTACAAGCTGGTGTATGTGCTCACCGAGGACAGCTTGCAAGTGGCCCAAAGCAACTATTACTCCACAGCCTACGGCGGCTCGACCGACTCCACGCCCGATGACCTTGACTATTTGGTAAGCCTGCCGGGCAAGTACTGGGCCGAAGCCAACCACGTAGCTCGCAGCATGACCGCTCCCACCGGCATAGAAGGAAGCATCAGTGCACCCATTGTGAAGGGTGAGACCCAGACGTACACCTACACGGTGCCTGTCAGCGACAATGTGGCCAACCTGGCCAACTCGAACCTTGTGGTGTTGCTGCTCGACAGCGATACAGGCGAAATCCTGAATGCCGATGCCATGTCGCTCCATACCGTGAGCGGACTGAAGCCCATTCAGGCGGGCGATGCACCGCAGGTCTCAGTCGTAGCAGGCCGCTTGTGTGTGAGCGGCACTTCAGCCCGTGTGGCTGTATACAATGCCGCCGGACAGCAGGTGGTCCAGCGCACGGTCGACGGACAAGCAGCCTTCAGGCTGCCTGCCGGTTGCTACGTGGTGCGCACAGTCCAGGCCGACGGCATGCACACAGCCAAGGTGCTCGTTCCGTAAGTATGGGTTGATGAGGTTATGAGTTTTGAGGTTATGAGGTTATAATATTACTGTTTGAGCGGACGATGTTCAAGCGTCACAACTGTAACTTTATAACCTCATAACCTCAAACTCTCATAACCCCATAACAGAAGCTACTCCCTCGTTTTGAGAGCCTAAAGCCATTGATTTTCTTGCCCAAATGAAAAACAAAGCCTACTTTTGCGCGCAAAACATCAAAAATCATGGATATAATGACTCAGGCGGCGGAGTTTTTCGCTTCGCCCTCAGGGCAAATAGGCATTGTTGTAGCCGTATTTGCCCTTACGATTGTTGCGTTCATCGCCGACAAGGTACGTTCCGACATTGTCGCGTTGAGTTCAATGGCTTTGCTGTTGGTAACCAACGTGCTCACGCCCAGCGAAGCCTTGGCGGGATTCTCCAATTCGGCCGTAGTGATGATGATTGGCCTCTTTATTGTGGGCGGTGCTGTGTTCCAGACCGGTCTGGCCAAAATCATTTCGGGACGTCTGCTCAAGTTGGCCGGAACCAGCGAAGTCAAGCTGTTCTTTCTGGTCATGATCGTCACTTCGGTCGTGGCAGCCTTTGTGAGCAACACAGGCACCGTGGCCCTGCTGCTTCCCATCATTCTGGCCATGGCCAAGTCTGCCGGGACCAGTCCGAGCAAGCTCATGATGCCCTTGGCCTTCGCCAGCTCGATGGGTGGTATTCTGACCCTCATCGGTACGCCTCCCAACCTCATTGTCGATGGTTATCTGCGCGACAACGGCAAGCCCGGCTTTTCCTTCTTCGACTTCCTGCCCATCGGTTTGATTTGTCTGGGTGTCGGCCTGCTGCTGCTCTATCCCCTCTGCAAGTTCTTCTTGGGCAAGAAGGGCAAGGAGCACGAAGAGAATGGTGAAGAGCAGAGCCTCGCCTCACTCTTGCACGAATACCACATCAACGACCTCGTGTTCCGCCTGCAGGCCAAGGAAGGCACCACGGCACTCGAAGGCCGTACTGTGGGCGAGCTTGACATTCGCCACCAATATGGAGTGACCATACTCGAGGTGCGCCGTTCCAACCGTTCGGTTTTCAGCACCGTCATCCAGGAGTCGGTAACTACCGACACCTTGTTCCAGCACGGCGACACCATCTACGTGCTCGGAGACCCCGAAAAGGTGAATCTCTTTGCCGCCGACCACAGCCTCTCTGTCTTTGAAGACGAAGAGCGCGACGGAAAAGGCAAGCTCGACTTCTACGAAATCGGTCTGGCCGAAGTGCTCGTGTCGCCCGATTCGGCCATGATAAACCGTCCGCTCCGCAAGGCCAACTTCAAGGAACGTTTCGGTGTCAGCGTGCTCGCCATCAAGCGACAGGGCAAGTACATCTTCGAAGATGTGCTTGAGTCTAACGTCAAGAACGGCGACATGCTCCTGGTCCACGGAGCCTGGAAAGGCATTGATAGCATGGCCAAGAAGAACCGCGAGTGGATCGTGATCGGTTCGCCTTCGGAAGATGCCGAGAGCGTGGCACTCGACCACAAGGCACCCTTGGCCGCCATCATCATGACCGCCATGGTATTCTTCATGATATTCGCCGACCAGATCGGCATCAAGCCCGTGGCTTCGGTCATCATAGCCGGTCTGCTTATGGTGTTGACGCGCTGCGTGCGCAGTGTCGATGCAGCCTACAAGATGATTGGCTGGGAGAGCATCGTGCTCATTGCCGCCATGATGCCCATGTCGACTGCGCTCTCCAAGACCGGCATTTCAGACTGGATTGCCCACAACTGCATCATGAGCCTGAACACTTACGGCATCTATGCCGCCTTGGCCGGTGTCTACTTGGTGACTTCTGCGCTCAGCACCTTTATCAGCAACTCGGCGACAGCCATCCTTGTGGCCCCCATCGCGTGGGCTGCTGCCGAGGGCCTCGGCGTGTCGCCCACGCCCTTCATGATGACAGCCGCCGTGGCCGCCAGTGCCTGCTTCGCCACGCCTATCTGCACCCCGCCCAATGCCATGGTCATGAACGCCGGCCACTACAACTTCATGGACTACGTGAAGGTAGGTCTGCCTCTCCAGATCATCATGGGCATCGTGTCTATCCTCACCATCCCCCTCTTCTTTCCCATTTAAGTAAAGAACAACCAGGGCAGCGTGCTCCGCGCGCTGCCCACAAACTATCATCAGCATGAAACGTATGACCACCCTCTGTGCCGCCCTCCTGTTGCTGCTGGCCACCGCGGCACCTGTTGCCGCCCAGTCATTCAGCTGGGGTGTGACGGCCGGTATGAACCTGTCGAAGCTCAGCCTTTCGGGCAACGTGAAGCAAACGGCCATTCAGAACTTCAACACCGATAACAAGGCAGGCTGGTATGTCGGCCCCAAAATCACCTTCAACACCATCATCGGCCTGGGTATCGACGCTTCGCTGCAATACTCTGAGCGCAACCTCAGCATCGACGGCGAAAGCGAGAAGTACCGCACGGTCGAGATACCCCTCAACCTGCGCTACACCCTGGGACTGGGCAGCATAGCCAGTGTCTATGTGGCTACCGGTCCGCAGTTCGGCTTCGGCCTTGAGAACATGTCGTGGGAGAATATGCTCCCCGGCTATCCCAGCAATTTCAGCAAGAACAACATGACCACCACCTGGAACATCGGTGCCGGCGTGCGCCTGCTCAAGCACCTCGAAGTGGGTGTGGGCTACAACTTCGCGCTCACGGGTATGGGCAAGTCCATCTTCGATTACACGACCGGCATAGTCGGTGCCTCCAACGACTACCAGCTGCGCTACAAGACCAACACTTTCCAGGTGCAGGCAGCCTACTACTTCTGACAATTCCAACCTCAAACCAATCGATATGCTCAGACTGAATTGTTTTTTCAAGGCCAATGAAGGCAAGTATGCCGAGGCGCTCGAAGCAGCCCTGGCCCTGACAGCCCAATCGCAGCGCGACCCGGGCTGCATTGCCTACGACACTTTCGAAAGTGCCACCCGTTCGGACATCTTCATGATTTGCGAAACCTGGGCCGACGAGGCATCGTTGCAGCAGCACATGAATGCGCCCCACTTCAAGCAAATCGTTCCCCAGCTCGAAGCTCTCGGACAGCTGAAGCTCGAACAGTTCCAGTTTCCCGAAAAGTAAAGCAAGGTGCAAGGCGCTTGGGGGGGTCTGGCCTTAGAGCTCAGTGAGCGAAGGACCAGCATACACAGACAGCCCCAAAGCGCAGACAGACCAACTAACCGAAAAGGCGGCACCGGCAGGCGACTTCAGTGATGAAGGCTTGCCGGTGCCGCCTCTTCGGTGCGTCCGCAGCTTGTTCCAGCGGGGGCTACACCATAGGCAGCGAGTGTCCGTTGATTTTGCGGTACAGGTCGAGCGCGTACACGTCGGTCATGCCCGACAGGTAGTCGAGCACCGCCATGATGCGGTTGCCCAGACGCGCATGGCCCGTTTCATACTGTGACGGCACATGCGCCAGCAGCAGTTGTGAGTAAGCCTTGTCGGGCGACAGGACGGCATCGGTGAAGAGTTCGAGCAGGGTGTAGATGATGCGGTAGCCGGCCAGGTCCACGTCGGTCACCTCCTTGCAGCGGTAAATGCGCGTGGCGGCCACCTTCTCGCAGCGGCGGTAGGCCGACAGCAGCTGGGCAGGCAGGTGGTCGATGAGCGAACCCTTGAAGCATCCCGCCAGGATTTCCGCCTCATGCTCCACGAAGCAGCGCACGCAGGCCCGTTCCAAGGCATTGATGACACAGGAGCGGAAGTACACAATCTGGTCGTCGGTGTCCGTCTCGTGACTGTATGCCTCGCGCAGCTTCCGGGCCTCTTCGGGGGCGAAGAAGCCCAGAAAGAGCTCCATCGTCTGCTCGTCCGAGAGCAGTCGCAGCTTGTGGGCATCCTCGATGTCCATGATTTCAT
Source organism: uncultured bacterium (assembly GCA_945869305.1). Classification (GTDB taxonomy): domain Bacteria; phylum Bacteroidota; class Bacteroidia; order Bacteroidales; family Bacteroidaceae; genus Alloprevotella. The sequence goes on along the minus strand of CAMBOH010000027.1, from coordinate 9,427 downwards.
AGCAGATGTCGTCGGCCGCTTCCACCAAATACACCAGCGGATGGCGCGCAAAGCGCACCGGCGCGCCGTTCTCCGTTTCCAGACATTTGATGCCCAGTTCCTGTGCGATGTTCAGGTAGGTCAGCCTTTCCGCCTCGAAAAACCCGAATTTAGGCTTGGCCACTGCCCGTTCCGCCCCGAAAGGGTATTTCACCACCGAGGCCAGGGTAGCATAGGTCATGACGAAGCCGCCCCGCCGCCTTCCGTTGAAGTGGTGGGTGAGCAGTCTGAAGGTGTTGGCGTTTCCGTCGAAGCGCGTGAAGTCCAGCCACTCCTGTTGTGACAGCTTGTGGGCATCGGGCGTGATGTGTTGGGCCAGCGGACTGCCCCCGCCTTCGGTGAAGAAAGTGCGTATGGCCCTTTCGCCCGAATGTCCGAAGGGCGGATTCCCCATGTCGTGAGCCAGACAGGCCGCGCTCACAATCGCTCCCATGCCAGTCACCTCGGTATCGGCCAGTTCGGGATGGCGCGCTATCAGTTCGCGGCTCACGTCGGTGCCCAGCGACCGGCCCACGCTCGACACTTCGAGGCTGTGTGTCAACCGGTTATGGACGAACACGCTGCCCGGCAGCGGAAAGACCTGCGTCTTGTTCTGCATACGCCTGAAGGCCGCCGAGAAAATCAGGCGGTCATAGTCGCGTTGGAATTCCGTGCGCCGCTCTTCCAGCGGCTTGTGCTGGTCGGTCTTGCCAAACCGTTTGGAGGAAATCAGGGTATGCCAGTTCATCATAGTCTGTAGGGGTTAGGCCAGGGCGGGCAACAGCCGTTGCCGGTACAGGCCCGTTGGTTTTGCAAATGTAGTAAAAACTTGCTGCAACACCGCTTTTTCGGGGCAAACTCACAGCCGTTTTGGCTAAATGATGTACTTTTGCCACTTAAAACAGAAGGTATAGCACATGAAAATACAGATAGTCAACCGTTCGAGGCACCCGCTGCCTCGCTACGCCACGCCGCTGAGTGCCGGGGTTGACCTCTGCGCCAATCTCGACGCGCCAGTCACGCTGGCCCCTCTGGAGCGCAGGTTAGTGCCTACGGGGCTCTACATCGCCCTGCCCGCAGGCTATGAAGCCCAGGTGAGGCCCCGCTCGGGGCTGGCCCTGAAACACGGTATTACCCTGCTCAACAGTCCCGGCACCATCGACGCCGACTACCGTGGCGAACTCGGCGTGATACTGGCCAACCTGTCCGACCAGCCCTTCACCGTGGCCGACGGCGACCGCATAGCCCAGTTGGTCATCGCCCGCCATGAGACAGTGACGTGGGAGCCCGTCGAGGCATTGGGCGACACAGAGCGCGGCGAGGGCGGATTCGGGCATTCGGGCGTTTAGGTGCAGGCGCGCTCCGGAGCGCACAGCACACCGGCACAAAGATTTCACAGACCACTACCTCTCCAACCCAATCGCGCACATGCGCCGCACCACTTTGCATCACATCGTCTTACTCCTGGCACTACTCCTTTGCCTGCTCTGCGCTTGCCGCACGCAGGCACCGCAGCAACCTTCGGACAGTCCGGGCCTATCCCCCTTGCATCCGAAGGCTTCACGCCGTGAGCCGGTGTCAGCCTTGGACTACGAGACCCGGCGCCGCTTCGACCGCCTCTTCCTTGAGGCCGTGCGCCAGAAGCAGAAGGAAGCCATCGATGCCGAGTACGAACTGCTGCGTGCCGCGCTCGACATCGCCCCCTACGCCCCCGAAGCCCTCTACGAGATGGCGGTGCTCAAGCTTTCCTACTCGGTCTACTCCGACACGCTGGCCCGCGCCGAGGGTGACTCGCTCTTGCGACAGGCCGTCGAACTCGACCCCGACAACCTCTATTATAAGGAGACACTCGCCACCTACTTGGCCAACAGTGCCCGCTACCGCGACGCCATACGCCTCTACGAGGAGATAGCCGACGTGCGCCTGAGCGGCGAGACCCTCGCCACGTTGGAGTGGCTCTATAAGACCAGCGGCGATTACGCCGGAGCCATCCGGACGCTCGAAAGGCTCGAACGCATGGAAGGACGCAGCGAGGCACTCAGCATGGAGAAGTTCCATACCTACCTGGCCATGAAGGACACCGAACATGCCTATCAGGCCATCGAGGACCTCTGTGCCGAATACCCCCTTGACCTGCGCTACCGCGTGTTGCTGGGCGACCTCTATGACCAGAACGGCTACCACGAGCGCGCCCTCGACATCTACCGCGACGTGCTGGCCGTCGAGCCCGACAACAGCTATGCGCAAATCTCGCTCTTGGCCTACTACAAGGCGGCCCGAGCCGACTCGCTCTACCTCAACCTGCTCCACAGCGTGGTGCTCAATCCCCGCACCCAGAGCGCGGCCCGCATCGAGGCCATGCGCGCCTACGCCATCGACAACATCAAGGCCCGGGCCGATTCGACACCCGTGCTCCGCCTCTTTGCCAAGGTCCTGTCGGAGCCACAGGAGAGCCGCGACATGGCCGAGCTGTGTGCCTACTACATGACCGAGCGCAACATGCCCACCGACTCCGTGCTCAAGGTGTTCTACCGTATGCTCGAAATCGAGCCCGACTACACGAAGGCGCGCCTGCAGATTCTCCAGGTCATGTTGCAGCGCGGCAACATGGACCGCGTGTTGCAGATATGCCGCGACGGTGAGCTCTACGACCCCTCCGAGGTCACCTTCTACTACTACGAGGGCGAAGCCTACTACCGCCAGGGACAGAACGCCGAGGCCATACGCGTCTTGCAGCGCGGTGCCGAGCGTATCGACGAACACACCGACCCGCTGCTGGCCTCCGACATCTACGCCCTGCTGGGCGATGTGCTCCACGACAGCCGGCTCAGCGACGAGGCCTATCTGGCCTACGACCGCTCCCTGTCCTACAACGAGCTGAACCTCTTCTGCCTGAACAACTACGCCTACTTCCTGGCCGTCGAAGGCCGCGAGCTCGACAAGGCCGAGCGCATGAGCCGCCTCACCGTCGAGGTGGGCGAGGTCGAGCCCACCTTTGTCGACACCTACGCCTGGGTGCTCTTCCGCCTGAAGCGGTACGAGGAGGCCCGCATCTACATCGACCAGGCTCTGGCCGCCCTGCCCGAAACTGCCGAGAACGCCTCCGTGTTTGACCACGCCGGTGACATCTACCTCCTCTGCGGCGAGCGCAGCAAGGCCCTGGAGTTTTGGAAGAAGGCCCTCGCGCTCACCGACGACACTCAGCTGCGCAGGCAGCTGAGGCGCAAGATAGCCCGCCGCAGGCTGTAGCGCCACCCGGTCCTCCCGGATGTTGCCGCGCCGCCGCCCGGCTCTCACCCATTCACCCCCCTTCATTGCGTGCAAAGCGCGCCCCCTCCCTTATGAACCGACTACTCACTTCGTTGCTCTGCCTCGTCATGGTAATGTCAGGTTGCCGCTCCAGCAAGCACCTGGCCGAACGGGGCCAAACGCCCTCCACGGGTCCCTCCGCCGAAACGCTCTCGCCCTCCGAGGCCCAGAAGGCCGCTGCCGAATGCGTGGCCCGCGTGGCAGCCGTGCAGGCCGAAGGGCCCTGCCTCACCGCCACGGCCAAGGTGGCCATATCGGGCAAGGGCAAGGACTTCAGCGCCAGCGGACAGCTGCGCCTCAAGCGCGACGACGTGGTGCGCCTGTCCGTCCGCGTGCTGGGCATGGAGGTCGGACTCTTGGAGTTCACCCCGAGCGACGTGCTCATTGTCGACCGCTTCAACAAGCAGTACGTCAGGGCCTCCTATGCCGAAGTGCCCTTCCTCAGTCAGGCTGACCTCGACTTCTACGCGTTGCAGGCCCTCTTCTGGAACGAAATCTTCGTGCCCGGCCAGCGCAGGCTCGACGAGCGTGCCCGCAGCCGTTTCAGCCTGAGCGAGGCTGAGGGACGCAACCTGCTCAGCCTCACCGACACCCCCAGACTGAGGTACGACTTCTTCGCCAATTCCCGGACCGACTGTATCGAAACCCTGCGCGTCGAGGGGCAGAACGCCTCAGACCGCGGCACGTTCAGCTTCACCTACGCCGACTTCCGTCCCTTCTCGGGGCGCAGCTTCCCCACCCGGATGCAGATGCGCGTCACCGGGGCTGGCACCGACCTGGGACTCGACCTCAGCCTTTCGGGACTGAAGGCCGACAGTGACTGGAACACCCGCACCACCGTTTCGGCCAAGTACACCCGCCGCCCGCTCGACCAAGTGCTCAAAGCTCTAAAACTCTGAAACCATGCCTTCCACACACCTGCCGCACATTCCGTCCATGCCCGGTTTCGTGGCCCTTGTCCTGATGCTTGCCCTGTGGGCCGGCGGGGTGGGGCAGCAGCCCCTTGCCGCGCAGACCAACAAGCAGATACGTTCGCTCCAGAAGCAACAGACGACCATCAAAAAGGACATCGCCAGCAACGAGCAGCTCTTGCGCAGCACCAAGAAGGACGTGACCTCGCAGCTGGCCAACCTGCAGGTAATCAGCGCGCAGATCGACCGCCAGAGCCGCTACGTCGACACCATCCGGGCCGAGGTGGACCAGCTCTCGGCCACACTGGGCACCCTGGAGGCGCAGCTCGACCGGCTCGAAGCCGACCTCAGCGAGTGTAAGCGCAAGTACCAGCGCGCCGTGACCTACATGTTCCGCAACCGCATGCAGACCTCCAAGTGGCAGTTCATACTCTCGGCCAGAAACTTCAGGCAGATGTACCGTCGCCTGCGCTACGTCACCGAGTTCTCCAAGTTCCAGAAGGCCCAGGCCCAGCTCATCAGCCAGAAGGAGCAGACCATCCGCGTCAAGCGCGACGAGCTGGCCGGCGTGAAGAAGGAGAAGAACCGCCTCGTGGCCGAAGGCCAGGCCCAGAAGCAGCAGCTGGAGGGCCAGCAGCGCGAACGCCAGCAGGTGGTCGACGAGCTGAACAAGAAGCAGAAGCAGCTGCAGGGCACACTGGCCCAACAGCGCAAGAAGGCCGCCCAGCTCGATGCCCGCATCGACAAGCTCATCCAGGAGGAAATAGCGGCTGCCGAACGCCGCCGCAAGGCCGAGGAGGCCCGCAGGGCTGAGGCCGCCCGCCAGGCCAGGCTCAAGGCCGAGCGCGAGGAGGCCGCCCGCCGCAAGGCCGAAGCCGCCCGCCGCAAGGCCACAGCTTCGGGCAAGTCGGGCAACAAGGGAAGCCGCAAGGCCACAGCCTCGTCGGCCTCCAAGACGGCCAAGCCGAAGGCGCACACCGAAGAGCCTAAGCCCTCCACGCCCCGCTTCACCGAAGCCGACAATGCCGACCGCGCCCTTTCGGGAAGCTTTGCCGCCAACCGCGGACGGCTACCCATGCCCATCACCGGCTCCTACGCCATCACCACCCACTACGGGCAGTACAACGTCGACGGCCTCCACGGCGTGCAGCTCGACAGCAAGGGCATCAACATCACCGCGCCCGCCGGCGCCCAGGCCCGAGCCGTCTTCAAGGGCGAGGTGACCAGCATATTCACCTATGGAGGCCTGTACAACGTCATTGTGCGCCACGGGTCCTACATGTCGGTCTACTGCAACCTCGCCTCCATCTCCGTGCGCCGTGGCCAGGAAGTGTCGGCCCGCCAGACACTCGGCACCGTAGCTCCCGATGCCACCGGCAACTGCACCCTCCACTTCCAGCTGCGCAAGGAGACCGCCAAGCTCAATCCCGAGCAGTGGCTGGGCCGCTGACACCCAGCGCAGCCCGACTGTTCCGTTCACCCCAAGTCCCCCCCCTTCCGCCCCATGTTCCTGCTCCGACTCCTGTCACGCCTGCCCCTGTGGTGGCTCTACCGTCTGTCCGACCTCCTTTTCCCCCTCGTCTACTACGTGGTGCGCTACCGCCGCCGCGTGGTGCGCATCAACCTGGCCAACTCCTTTCCCCACTACAGTGCGCAGCAGTTGGGCCGGGTCGAACGCCGCTTCTACCGCTTCTTCTGCGACTACGTGGTCGAGACCCTCAAGCTCCTCACCATCAGCCGTGAGGAGATGCAGCGGCGCATGCGCTTCGAGGGTTGCGAGCTGCTCGATGCCCAGCTGGAGCACCAGCCCTTCTGCTTCCTGCTGCTGGGCCACTTTGCCAACTGGGAGTGGGTGTCCACCATCGCCATGAGCTGCCGCCGGCCCACCTCACAGCTCTACACGCCGCTCCACAACAAGGCCATGGACCGCCTGTTCTACGAGATGCGCTCGCGCTTCGGCGGCGAGAACATATCGAAGTACGACGCCCTGCGCCGCATTCTGGGCTGGAAGCGCGAGGGCCGCCGTATGCTCGTGGGTTTCATCTCCGACCAGAGCCCCAAGCCCGGCAGCACCCACGCCTGGATGGAGTTCCTCCATCAGGACACGCCCCTCTTCACCGGGGCCGAGCGCATCGGCAAGAAGGTTGGGGCCGCCGCCTGCTTTGCCCGCATCACCCGGCCCCGCCGCGGCTACTACGTGTGTCGCATCGAGCTGCTCACCCCCGACATGAGCCAATATCCCGACTACCAGCTCACCGAACGCTACATGCGCCTGCTGGAACAGGAGATACAGGCCAACCCCCACCTCTGGCTCTGGACACACCGCCGCTGGAAACACAAGCGCGCGGCGGCCACAGCCGGATAAGCCGGAAACTCCGGAAGCTCCGGAAAATCCAGATTATCCGGACCATCCGTCCCCCCCTCCCCCCGAACAACAAAACAACCCAACCGCAATGAAAATAGAGAACCAACTCGCTGCCGCAGCCGCAGCAGCCGTGAAAGCCCTCTACGGGCACGAAGCCGACGCTTCGCAGCTCACCCTGCAGAAGACCAAGAAGGAATTTGAAGGCCACCTCACCCTCGTGGTGTTCCCCCTGTTGCGCATTTCCAAGAAGAAGCCTCAGGACACCGCCGCCGAAATCGGCGAGTGGCTCAGCCAGAACACCACCCTCATAGCCTCCTACAACGCTGTGGGCGGCTTCCTCAACCTCGTCATTGCCCCAGCCTGCTGGGTGGAACTGCTCGACAGCATCAACGCCGACCCCAACTACGGCATCACCGCCCCTACCGAGAAGAGTCCGCTCGTCATGATCGAGTACTCCTCGCCCAATACCAACAAGCCCCTCCACCTGGGCCACGTGCGCAACAACCTGCTCGGCTGGGCCTTGGCCAATGTCGTCGAGGCCAACGGCAACCGCGTGGTCAAGACCAACATCGTCAACGACCGCGGCATACACATCTGCAAGTCGATGCTCGCCTGGGTCAAGTATGGCAATGGCGAGACACCGCAGTCCTCGGGCAAGAAGGGCGACCACCTCATCGGTGACTACTATGTGGCCTTCGACAAGCACTACCGCGCCGAAGTGGCCGAACTGGCCGCACGCTACGTTCAGGAAGGGCTCGACCCCGAAGCCGCCGAAGCCAAGGCCAAGCAGGACAGCCCCCTCATGCGCGAGGCACACGAAATGCTCGTCAGGTGGGAGCAGGGCGACGCCGAAGTGCGGGCCCTCTGGCGCAAGATGAACGAGTGGGTCTATGCCGGCTTCGACGAGACCTACAAGGCACTCGGCGTGAGCTTCGACAAGATATACTACGAGAGCGACACCTATCTCGAAGGCAAGGAAAAGGTCGACGAAGGCTTGCAGAAGGGCATCTTCTTCCGCAAGGAGGACGGCTCGGTGTGGGCCGACCTCACCGCCGAAGGGCTCGACGAAAAGCTGCTGCTGCGCGCCGACGGCACTTCGGTCTACATGACACAGGACATCGGCACCGCCAAGCTGCGCTTCCGCGACTTCCCTATCGACAAGATGATCTACGTCGTGGGCAACGAGCAGAACTACCACTTCCAGGTGCTCTCCATCCTGCTCGACAAGCTCGGCTTCGAGTGGGGCAAGAGCCTCGTCCACTTCTCCTACGGCATGGTCGAGCTGCCCAACGGCAAGATGAAGAGCCGCGAAGGCACCGTGGTCGATGCCGACGACCTCATTGCGGGCATGATTGCCCAGGCCCGCCAGACCGTCGACGAGGCCGGCAAGTTCAGCGACATGACCGAGCAGGAGAAGAGCGAGGTGGCCCGCATTGTCGGCATGGGTGCACTCAAGTACTTCCTGCTCAAGGTCGATGCGCGCAAGAACATGCTCTTCAACCCCGAAGAGAGCATCGACTTCAACGGCAACACCGGCCCCTTCATCCAGTACACCTACGCACGCATCCGCTCTATCCTGCGCAAGGCTGCCGATGCCGGCATCTGCCTGCCCGAACAGCTGCCCGCCGACGTGGAGCTCTCGACCAAGGAGGAGGAAATCGTGCAACACGTGGCCGACTTCGCCGCTGTGGTGCGCCAGGCCGGCGCCGACTACCAGCCCGCCGCCGTGGCCAACTACTGCTACGAGCTGGTCAAGGAGTACAACCAGTTCTACCACGACTTCAGCATCCTGCGCGAGCCCGACGCCAAGAAGCAGGCCTTCAGACTCGTGCTCTCGCTCAACGTGGCCAAGGTCGTGCGCACAGGCATGGGCCTGCTGGGCATCGAAATGCCCGAGCGCATGTAGGCCGCAGCAGCTTCACCCTCTCCCTTCTTCACGCATGGCATCCAAGAAGTTCTACGTAGTGTGGCAGGGCCGCACTCCGGGCATCTACGACAGCTGGCAGGCATGCAGCGAACAGGTGCAGGGCGCGCCCGGCGCGTGCTTCAAGTCGTTTCGCACTGAGGCCGAAGCGCAGCGCGCCTGGCAGCAGGGCCCCGACGGCCAGCCCGACGAGCCGGCTGCGGTGCAGGTTCCGGCAGAGCTGCCCGACGAGGTGGCCTGTGCCGAATCCTTGGCGGTCGATGCAGCCTGTTCGGGCAATCCGGGCCCCATGGAGTATCGTGGCGTACACCTGCCTTCGGGCCGTGAGGTCTTCCACTACGGCCCAGTCTACGGCACCAACAACATCGGCGAGTTCCTGGCCATTGTCCACGCCCTGGCCCTGCTCACGCAACAGGGCCGCCGCATGACCGTCTATTCCGACAGCCGCAACGCCCTGATGTGGGTCAGGGCGCGCCAGTGCCGCACCACCTTGCCGCGCAATGAGCGCACCGAATCGCTCTACCAGCTCATCGAACGGGCCGAACGCTGGCTGAAGACCCACAGCTACGCCGGCATCCCGCTGCGCAAGTGGGACACGGCCAACTGGGGCGAAGTCCCCGCCGACTTTGGCCGCAAGTGACCCGCGCCCCAGTGTACCTTTGCCTCAAACCGGCGGGAAAACTTGTTGACTTTCAAGTGTTCAATGCGCGCCCGTTCCCCTATTCGATGCAAATCGGAGTGCGCCCCGAAGGTCGCTGTCCCCATTCGACAAATGCGGCGCATCCCGAACGCCCGTGTCCTCAGGGGCCGGCGGGAAAACTTGTTGACTTTCAAGCGTTCAAGGCACGCCCCGAAGGGGCAATGAGCGCATAGCCCAGGGCAACGCCCTGGGTAGAATGA
>CAMBOH010000026.1 GCA_945869305.1 uncultured bacterium | reverse complement strand
AAGCTCTTTACTGCAATTGAGATTGCCATTGAGATTGCTTGCGGATTTTAGGTTAATAAAGTCTCTATCTTCAAAAGCAACTCTTCTGTACGTTTGAAAAAAGGAAAAACATCCTCTTCCGACCATTCAAGGCAATCGTCGTAATCACCTGATTGACGCATATTTTGAAGTATGGAGATTGTTCTTCCTTCATCTCTCGAAAGAATTCCAGTCTTTACAAAGTGCTCGTTAATCTTGGCAATTACACCTGCATGCGTTTTTGCAAACATGCCTTTGTCAACAAGCAAAGCATTAGAAATATAGAAGAGAGTGTAATATAATCTATTTGCAGCAAGAGTCCAATGTCCCATGGTTGCACAATCTCTGGCCTCAATCATTGTTTTATGTGCCTTCTCTACACGATACTTGATGATTGATTTTTTGTCTTCTATATTTAATGGCATATCTCAATAGCTTCTCGTTCAACAAATTCATGTAATGGTGTAAACCTGCGATTATCCCATTCAGTCTTTGTATATACAATGGGATTTATTTCTTCGCCAATGCTATATCCTAATTCCATCAAAGGGCATGCATAATCATTAATGTCCTGCACAGTTCTTTTGTTCTTGTTCAGGATAATCAGGATGTCCCAGTCTGAATCAGGACGGGCATCACCTCTTGCGCGCGAACCAAAAAGAAGGATTCGAGCGTCCAAAGGCATAATATCCCTAACAGTATCTACAATATGTTCTAAGACATCTTCTTTCATCGCATTAATGATTTATCGCCGCAAAATTACAAAGAAAAATTGAAAGGACACGTGAGGGGTCGTTTTTCCCGTTTTGTAAGTCCGGTAATCGACAATGTTCTGGAACTTCGGTACACATCGTTCGGCTATCAGTACAACGAGATTAGGGTCATGGGAACAGGAACATTGGTTCACTCTTTAGGGTCGATGAACCTGTCCCCGATAATTTAAAACATCGCCACACACTAAAGGAGGTTGGCGATGTTGCAGAAGGTCGGTATGATTGGAAGATTGAGAGAGGGCGAGGTGGAATAAGTTTGTAATGGTTAATGCTTTTTTATGGTAAATTTCACCTTTTGAAGACCTTTTTTATAGACATTGGCAAGGATAAGCGCATAGCGGGCTTCCTCGCCGGAGTTCATGGATTGGGTAATGCGTGTAAACTCATCTTCGGGAACAACATTCTTGAACATCGGACCGTAAGACTCGTTGCGCACCAAACGAATGTTGTCGGAAAATGGAGACAAGACAAACGAATAAATTGCCATATAAGGTACGGATTCGAATTTCACCCAATTCGGGTCTCCTTTATCAAGGATATCTTCCAGCCATATACGTGCTGCATCATAGGACGGCAACGATGATCCGTCGCCATAGAATATTTTACCATCCTCATTGACAACAAACTCCTTATCGATAGAGTATTTTTCAAAAGGACACAAATCATAATATTCTATATCTTCTTCCGATTTAATCTCTTTGTCAACCGGAACTTCGGGTTCTGTGACAAGTCTGTCCTGCAAAATCCGGATAAGTGAATATATACGGCCGGAAGCATCGGCAGGTGGATTGGAGAGAATCGTACGCTTTACCGAGAGGTAGTACTCGTGTCCTCTTTCATAGGTAAAGCCATCAATTTCGTTAAAGCCAAGAGGCAGCGTTTCTCCGGGAAAATCCTCCGATTCGACAAGCATACACTCTATAGGATGCTCCTTTTTGTCATCAGGCCAGGCATACATTACGCCAGTTTCAGCCGATACCTGCATTCTAATTTCTTTGACTGAATCTTTAGGCTCATCATCATCGCTACAAGCTGTCAGCCCTGTCATGGCGAGGAATGCCATGAGCAGCATTCTGAAAAAATTTTTATTCTTCATTCTTTTCCTAAATTCCGCAGCACTTTAGTTTGACTTTTTTATAAGTGCCTGAGCAACAAAAAGTTGCTCAGGATTTTGCCATGTCAGATTTTTCACTTGCCTTAGTGCCACAAATCAAGACAAGCAAAAATCATCAATGACATGTCAAAGGTAAGCATAGTATCTGAGAAAATCACTCCTTTTGGAGGAACATTTCACGTGAGGGAGCGTTTTTCCCGTTTTGTGGGTTGCAGATTTTAGGGTTATAAGAGATAAGGTTATAAGAGATAAGGTTATAAGGTTATGAGGTTATGAGGTTATGAGGTTATGAGGTTATGAGGTTATGAGGTTATAAAGTTACTCGCTGAGCGATTGAAGTTTCTCTCGTTCTATCAGTAATGTCATAACCTCATAACCTCATCTCTTATAACCCAGGCGAGAACCTCATGACCTCAATCACCCCACACTGCCCTCCAGCGAAACGCTGAGCAGCTTCTGCGCCTCAACCGCGAACTCCATGGGCAACTTGTTGATGACTTCCTTGGCATATCCACCCACGATGAGCGACACAGCGTCTTCGGTGGGAATGCCGCGCTGGTTGCAGTACATCAGCTGGTCTTCTGAAATTTTGGAGGTCGTGGCTTCATGCTCCACGGTGGCATCGGGATTGGCCACATCGATGTAGGGAAACGTGTGGGCACCACACTGCGAACCGAGCAGCAGGGAGTCGCACGACGAATAGTTGCGCGCGCCGGCGGCCTTGCTTCCCACCTTGACCAGACCGCGGTAGGAGTTCTGGCTCTTGCCGGCCGAAATACCCTTCGAGATGATGGTGCTGCGCGTGTTGCGCCCGATGTGGATCATCTTGGTGCCCGTGTCGGCCTCCTGGTGGTTGTTGGTCACTGCCACGGAGTAGAACTCGGCCTGCGAATCGTCGCCCATAAGCACACACGAGGGGTACTTCCAGGTGATGGCCGAACCGGTCTCGACCTGCGTCCACGACAGTCTCGAACGAGCACCGCGCAGCTGGCCGCGCTTGGTCACCAGGTTGTAGACACCGCCCCGTCCTTCCTTGTCGCCGGGATACCAGTTCTGGACCGTACTGTACTTCACCTCGGCATCGGCATTGACCACTATCTCCACGATGGCTGCATGCAGCTGGTTCTCATCGCGCATGGGAGCCGTGCATCCTTCCAGATAGCTCACATAGCCTCCCTCGTCACACACGATGAGGGTGCGCTCAAACTGTCCCGTGCCCATGGCGTTGATGCGGAAGTAGGTGCTCAGTTCCATGGGGCAGCGCACGCCTTTGGGGATATATACAAAGGAGCCGTCGGAGAAGACCGCACTGTTGAGGGCCGCGAAATAGTTGTCGCGGTAGGGCACAACGGAGCCCAGATACTTGCGCACCAGTTCGGGATTTTCGCGCACGGCTTCGCTGATGGAGCAGAAGATGATGCCCTTCTCCTGCAACTTTTCCTTGAACGTTGTCTTCACACTCACCGAGTCCATCACCGCATCGACCGCCACGCCGGCCAGTGCCATGCGTTCTTCGAGGGGGATGCCCAGCTTGTCGAAGGTCTTCATGAGTTCCGGGTCAATCTCCTTGTTCCCCTTCTCACGCTGCTTGCGGGTGGGGTCGGCGTAGTACGATATGGCCTGATAGTCGATGGGCGGCAGGTTGACGTGCGCCCAGTCGGGCTGCTTCAGGGTGAGCCAGTAGCGGTAGGCCCGCAGGCGGAAGTCGAGCAGCCACTCGGGCTCTTCCTTCTTCGACGATATCAGCCTGATAACCTCCTCATTGAGTCCGCGCTCAATGATTTCGGTGTGAATGTCGGTGGTGAATCCGTATTCGTACTGCTTTTCGGTCAGGCCCTTCACGTATGCGTTGTCCTGCGCCGCCTCTTTGGCTCGGGCAGCAGGTATCTTGTCTGCATTTTCCAGCATATCCATAAGCTTAGTTTGGTCAGAAAAGGCGTGCCTCTCAGTGCTTGGCACGCATGTCAACCCACAGGGTGTCGGCCTGGGCCTCATCGTCGGGTGTGACCTCTGTCGCATCGTCAGAGAAGAAGAGTCCCACAGCTCCGGCCACAGGTCCGTAGAGTTTGGAGTCGGCCCGCTTTTCCTCGTTCATGATGTGGAGGCCATCCATCACGTTCAGCACGCAACTGATCAGCAGCACATACTTGAATCCGCCCATCAGTGCGCCGAGCAGGGAGTTGGGTATGCCGAGTTTCATGCCCTTGATGGCCTTGGTGAGCAGATTGGCCACCAGACCGAGCACGATGGGCACCACAATCCACAGCAGCAGGAAAGCCACCAGGCTGGTGAACATGTTGGTCTCTGACCCTTCGACGGCCAGATACTCTCCGAAGGTACTGTAGCAGGTGGCGGCCACAAGCAGACCGACCAAGAGGCCGACAGACGACACAAACTCCTTCAGCAATCCGTTACGCCAGCCATTGAACGCAGCCCAAGCGACCAGCACAATAATAAAGATGTCTATCATATTCCTTTTATTTGCGCCTGCAAAGGTAGTGCAAGGCGAGTGCAGTGCAAAAGAAAAAGACGCAGGATTTTTCTTTTGCACGGCCGAGCCGCAGCCTACCTTATTCAAAGGTAGTGCAAGGCGAGTGCAGTGCAAAAGAAAAAGACACAGGATTTTTCATTTTGCACGGCCGAGCCGCAGCCTACCTTATGAAAAAGAACGAAGAAAGAGGCGGCGGTGCACTGGGAGAGCAGGCATCCTGCCTGTCCTAATGTCATCAGCAGGCATCCTGCCTGCTCTCCCAGTACTTCGCGCTACCTCTCACCATGAACAAGCCCTGTGATGTAATATCATGGTAGGCCCCTCTCTCTCATAACCTGAAGCAGAGCCTCTACTCCGGAATCACATTGGTCGTGCCACTCTTGTAGGTATAGGTGCCGTCGCACGATATGCCTTTGGCCTTCTTGCCCGTGACATTCATCGAAATGTTTCCGCCGTCGAAGGTGTAGTTGCCCTTCACCTTGATGCCGCGGCACTTGGATTCGAGGACTTCATCGCCGGGCATGTAGGTGGTGCCCGTAACGTCCATGCTGATAGAGGTTGTCTGGCCCGAGGCCTGGTTGATGAGCAGGTCGGTACCCACGCTGAATCCCTTTGTGCCCAGACCCGACACCAGCGCATATACGCTACCGCCACTCACGGTGAGGTTGTTCTCGGTCTTGAGGCCCTTCACATCATCGGCCGTCACGCTGAGCGAGAGGGAGCCGCCATTGACAAATGCCTGACCGTTGAACTCGTCGGCTGCGTTCTTGGTGACCGACACATCGATACAGTCGCCCTGTGTGCCGGCTATGGTCACCGTGCCGCCGTCCATCTGGAAGTACTGGTCCACGTGCATTCCGTCGCTCAGAGCCTGAAGGATGTTGAGCTGTCCGAAGTCTGCCGTGAGAAGGGTATACTCATCGGAGGCGTAGGCGTGTTTGGTCATGCCCGAAAGGGTGAGTGTGCCTGCGCCCTGAAACTCTGCATGTCCGTTGATGAAGAAGCAGGCCTTCTGGGGCCCGCCTGCACCGTCGGCCAGCGTTGTGGAAGTGCCGGCCGGCAGCACAACGGCAATGCGCTTGCCGTTCTCGATGCACACTGCGGCACTGTCGGGATTGGTGAGCGTAAGGTTGTCGAGCGTGAGAGTGGCCTTATATTCGCCGTCCATCCAGAACGAGCCGTCGGCCGAGCTTCCTGTCAACACATAGTTCACCTCCTGCTGCAGGTCGGCAGCGGCCCATACCGACACGTGGGCACCCTGCACGCGGATGTCGAGCTGCGGAGCTATGTCGGCCGACACGGTGACCTGTGCCTGGTCGTCCTGATAGTTCACGCTGAGGGTGGCGGGCTGCACCTCCGAACGGTCAAAGAGGATCTCGCTGACACTGGCCGTGCTGAAGGTATTGTGCTGCACGGTGAAGGTTTCACCTCCCTCTGAAAACAATATGTCACCCACCGAGGCCGAAGGAACCAAGGTGGTTACCTGCCCCTGCACGACCTTCATGGTCTGTGCCGACGCGGTGAGTGCTGTGCCGAGCACACCTATAAGGAATAATTTCAGTTTCATCTTGCCAATAGTTTGAAGGTACGACCGTTGATGTTCACGATATAGGTGCCTGCGGCAAGCCGCGCGGTGCTGACCTGCCGGCCGTCGACTCCATACACGCGGATGCTACTGCCGGCGGGGGCTTTGGTAATGAGACGGCCGCCCACGATGCGCACCTGCAGCGAAGCATCCGACAAGCTGGCCTGCGAACCGATGCCTGTGGGCTGAAGGCTGAAGAACATGCAGCTCATGTCGGCCAACAGCACACTGGCACTTTCCCGTCCGTTGTCGGCATTCAGCTTGCCGTCGGCAAAGGTGATGCGCAGGTTGTCGATGCCCAGACTGGCCTCATCGCCATTCAGGGTGCGCAGGGTCAGGTAGTCGTAGCTCTGCGCCTGTATGCCCAGGGCAAAGAGCAGCCCCAGGCAGGTGAGTAGAATGTGTTTCATAATCAAAATGTTTTTGCTGTAACGTCTTGAAGTTTCGGGGAGGATGATGTGGGGAGGCTGACGGGATGGTACACGGGAGTGCGCAGGACAGCGGCTCCCGACACCCGCAGGGCTGGCAGCCCACCACCAGACCAGGAGGGCTCAGCCCGCCGCCACGCTCCGTAGGGGGCTGTGTCTCAGAACTTGAACTTGTAGCTCAGCGACAGGGCGTGGTTATTGGAGCGTGCATCGTCGTCGGCCCCGTTTTCGTAGACGTAGGCAAAGTCGAGACGATGCTGCTTGGTCACCTTCCATTCCACACCGACCGTGAGCCGCTTCTTGTCGAGATGCAGGCTCTCAGCCAGATTGTTGCTCAGCTCATAGGACACGTAGGGAGTCCAGTCGCAGTGGCGGATGTTGTATTCCACACCGAGGCGCGAGCGCAGGTAGTGGCGGTTCTTGGCCGACTTTACCTTGTCGGCCTGTTCAAACTTGCTGAATGTCTGTCCTGCATACTCATAGCGGTCGCCCGTCCATCCGGGCAGCATCTCTTCGGGCACGAGCTTGCGGTACTTGTCGCGCAGGGTGTTGGCCTCGAGCAGGTGGGTGAACTGGTAGCGTTCGCGCAGGCTCAGCGTGAAGCGTCCCAAGGGGAGCTTGCCCGTCACGTCGAACGTGGCGCGGTGCTTGTTGCGCCAATAGCCGTGGTCTACGTTGTAGCCGTTGAACTCGGTCGTGGGCTGGCCGTTGTCGTCATTCTTGTAGTCCACTTCGGCCTCCTGGAAGCTGTAGTCGTGCAGGAACACGTAGCCAGCACTGACCGACAGGAACTTGACGGGCTTGTAGGTAGCACCTGCCGACACGGCCCAACGTGCCGGCTGGCTCACCTTGTCCTCGGCGCGGAACTCAAAGGCGGCATCGACCGAGAACTTCTTGCCCAGATCTTTTTGTACCGTCATTTCAGTCCACAGGCTGAAATCGTCCTGCGCCGAGGCGGGCATGGCTATCAGGGCGGCGGCGAGCAGAAGGGATTGTTTCATAGTGCTTCGCTTCGATAGATGTATGGTTTTACTTGGTCCCGGCAGGGAAGGTGCGGGCCGCTCGTGCGGCCAGCCTAATCCATGGGACTCTTGAACAGGCGGTCGACTGACTTGATGCGCTTGTCGGGGTCCTTGTAGAACACGCGCAGCATGGTCATGTCGGTCAGGAAGTCTACGGCTCCCACCTCAATCCGATTGATCTCGAGGCCCAGCCGCTCTTCGAGGTCGGCCTTGAGCTCCTCGTAGCGTTCGGGCTTGATGAGGTCGATGTTGTCATACTTCACGAACTTGCAGCCTTCGCTGCTCTTGGTGAGAAAGCCCTCGCACATCCACACGCAGACAATCAGGATGCCGTTGATGAGCAGCTGCTCCAGCAAGCTCAGCCCGTCGCTCTTGCCGTTGAGCACGCTGAGGGCCACGAGGAAGAACAGGTAGGTCATTTCGCGGATAGGCACGCTCTCGGTGCGGTAGCGGATGATGCCGAAGATGGCGAACAGGCCCAACGCGGCACCGATGCCCATGTCGCTCGCCCCACGCAGCAGCAGGGCGATGAGCATGAAGATGCTCACACTGAGCAGGATGAAGGTGAAGTAGTAGTCGCGGCGGTGGCCCTTGGGATAATAGAAGAACTGGACCACACACCAGGTGGCCAAGGTGTTGATGAACAGGCTGACGATGAGTTGGCCCATCATGTCGGAAATCTGCAGATTCTCTGCGCTGAAGAGGGTTTCGAAAAAGTGGTTCATAGTGTTCGGGAAAGGGGGATGCCCCCGGCCTGCTGCCCACCGCCCCGAGCCGAGGAGAGTCTGGCGGCATGGCCAAAGGAGATTAAAGGTTAGTTAGATGATTCAAATGTGGCTTTCTGGCTCACCTTGCGCACGCGAATGAGACGTTTCTTGAAGCGGTTCACACGCAAGGTCGGGTCGGTGACGCAGGCCCCGATGCAGTATTTGCTGAAGCCCGAGGGCTTGATGCGCAGCGCACGCAGCATGGGCAGGATGGGCGACGGAACGCGGCCGTCACGCTTCAGCTCGATGACCACAATGTTGCTCATGGTGGCCGACTGCCGCGTCTTGTAGTTGTAGAACTGGATGTCGAAGTCGATGGTGAGCCGCTCCGTCTTCGCCCGGTTTACCAAAGTGATGCGGTTAAAGCGATTGCCCACGGTCGGCGCGAGATGTTGGAGGGAGAAACCGGTCTTCTGCTGGAGGAAGTCCTGCCCGGCCTGTTCCTCAAGCACGGCCTCCAACGAAGGCACTGGTACACGGCTCTTGGAGGTCTTGCCGTGGTTGTCCTTCTTCTTCACCTCTAAAAACGACTGGTCAGAACCCAGATAGGTGCGCACCCGGACCTTGCGCCGAGGGGCATGACCGGCCTGATGGGTGCGGAACATGAGGTCGCTGGGGTCGTCCCAATAGGTGGTGGCGTAGGGGCTGATGCGCCGGCCCTCTATCTCCTGCGAGTAGTAGCTGTCGCGCGTCATCTCGAGCAGGCGGAAGAGGGTGGGCAGATTGGTGAGATACTTCTGGTCGGTGCGCTTCATGAGCCGTATTTCCGACATCTGCTCCAAGGTAATGGGAGGCATGGCCCGAAGCAACGCATCGATTTGTTCGGTGATATGCTGCATCGCTCTCAAGATTGGAAAGCTGGACGCTTCCCTGTTTTTCAATAGGTTAGACCAAGGTTTGGTGACTGGCCCGATGAAAGGCCTCGCATTGCCGGGCTACCGCGCAGGATGCAACCGCCAGTCTGACAACAGCACGCGCTTCGCGCTACGCGCCAGCCCGAATCTGCGAGCAAAGATAGACTTTAAAAACAGCTGCGCCAAGCTGTCTGTAACATTTTTGCAACATTATCGACGAATGCCCGGCGGCACAGGTCTTTTGCGCGCGAAAGGGAGCGGAAGGGAGGATGCTCCCGGCCTTCGCAATGGACCAGGGCAGCAAACTGCCTTCTGCCTGACACTTCGGGCCCAGCCTCGCGAGACAAGGTGTCGCGAAGCCGGGCCCGGAGTGGGCAGGCGCATGGCCTCACTCGAAGTAGAACGACAGTACAACCATGCTCACTGTGGCCCGCTCGATGCTTTGGGTGTAGATGAGCTGGCTCGGGTCGGTCAGGTCGGGACGGTTCTTCTGCAACACATTGCCCAGACCGAAACAGAACTTCAGCTCTGGGATGAACTTGAAGAAGGGCATGTAGAAATCGCAGCCCATGCCGACCTCGGCCATGAGGGTGAAGGGCTTGACTTTGAGTTTGGCTTGCTTGGAAATGCCGAGGTCATACATGGGCGACAAGCCCGCAATGACGTAGGGGCGGTAGTTGTTGAAACGTGGCGCAGCCAGCTTCACGTCGATCGGCACTCCCACATAACACGACTTGAGGTCTTGAGACTCGCGGTTGTCGGTCGAGAGGTCACGCATCACAATGTGCTTCGAGCCGAAGTGTAACGAAGGCACGGCACGCACGCTGACATAGCGGCTCAACTTCCATTCTCCCAGCACACCCACCGAGAAGCCCAGCCCCATCTGGTCGGCCTGGGCCACCCACTGCTGTCCCGTGGCAGGGTCGGTGTAGCCGCTGTTCTGCAGCTGGATGGTCTGGTCGTGTATGCCGGCAAAGAACCCGTAGTGGAACTGGCGTTCGTCGATAAAGGGCTTGTTCTGCACGCGCCGCGGCTGCGCCCACACGGCATGACACAAGCAGACACTATATATAATAAGGAGTAAGCGAAGCTCTTTCATGATTGAACGGTATGTATCGGTATAATAACGCAGGAAGCGTCCTTTTATTGCCACAGGCTGGCCCATAAATTGCCCTTCTCCCTACGAGCGCAGCTACCCATTGGCTTCCCTCACCCGTTCAGGGACATGCCACAGCGGTATTGGTTCTGGAAAAAGTTCTATAACTTTCTTGCCAAAGACTTTCTGCTTTCAAAAAAAAATGCACTACCTTTGCACGCAGTCCTTTCCGCACAAGGCCCCCTGGCCGAAGTCCTCTGGACTGAAAGCAAGGACAAACTTTCTACTAACAACTCATTTAACAATTTAACTCTTCTATTATGGCTTACGTAATTAGCGACGATTGCATTGCTTGCGGCACTTGCATTGACGAATGCCCCTCTGGCGCAATTTCTGAAGGCGAAAAGTACTCTATCGACCCCAGCGTATGTGTTGACTGCGGCACTTGCGCCGATGTATGCCCCTCTGGCGCCATCGCTCCGGGCGAATAACAAACTGTCATGCCACTGCCTGCACACACAGACTTGCAGGCTTGACACAAGGCAGAAAGACACTGCCAAACCAATATGGCAAGAGAAGAGTGACGGGACATCCCGCTCACTCTTTTTTTGTGCTTGGATTCGCAAGGGGCGGCACGTCATGCTCCGCCCGCCATGCTCTTGCGCAAGGCAGCCCGGTAGCCCGCATAGAACAAGATGGCAGCCGTGAAGAGGCCGCAGCTGAAGGCCACAAACAGGCCCCACGAACCGAGCCGCAAGGGAAAGGCCAGCACGTAGCCCACGGGCAGATTGACCACGATGTAGCTGACAAAGGCTATCCACATCATCGACATGACCTGCGACGTGCCGCGCAGCGCATTGGCAAAGCAGATCTGCATGGCATCGCCCAGCTGGTAGAGCACCAAGGGCGGAATGAGCGACAACGACAGGGCACACACTGCCGCATCGGTACTGAACAGTCCGACCAGCTGCCGGCCCAGACACACAAACACCAACGATGATATCACGGCCATGCCCAACAGGATGTGGCAGCCGGCACGTGTGGTCTGGCGCAGCGCGGCCCAGTTGCACTGTCCGTAGAAGACCGACACGCGGATGCTCAACCCTGCCCCGAAGCTGTAGTAGAACAGGAAGCCCAGGGTGCCGATGGTGAGCATGACCTGGAAGGCGGCCAAGTCGATGGCCGACACCCACCCGGCCATGATGCCGCTGAACGCGAAGGCTCCGTTCTCCATGCCCATCTGCAGCGCAATGGGCAGTGACTGGCGGTTGATGTGACACAAGGAGGCACGGCCAAAGCACTGCCGGGTCAGGCCGCTGCGATAGGCGGCATACTGCTTGCGCCCCAGCAACACGGCCAGCAGCACGACGGCCATGACCACACGCGAGCAGAGGGTGCTGAGTCCCGCGCCGAGCAGTCCGAGCTCGGGGAAGGGCCCGACGCCGTAGATGAGCAGCCAGTTGCCCAGAATGTTCAGACCGTTTCCGGTGAGCAGGGCCCACATGGCTGTGCGCGTCTCGGTAATGCCGTCGGTAAACTGGCGCAAGGCGTTGAACAGAGCCAGGAAGGGCACCGAAGCCAGCACGGCCAGATAGTAGGGGCGCACCAGCGGCATAATCTCGGCGGGCTGCCCCATGTGGTGCAGCTGTGTGTAACCCCACCCCATCACTGCCATGAGCAACAGGGCAAACAGGAGATTACACACTACGGCACTGCCCAGCGTCGTGCCGGCCTGCGGCTTACAGCCCCTGCCGAACAGCGAGCCAACGAGTGGAGTCAGCCCGTAGCTGTAGCCCATGAGCAGAAAGGCCACGAGGTTGAACACACTGTTGACAAACGAGGAGGCGGCCAGGGCTCCAGTGCTGTAACGGCCCACCATCATGGTGTCGGCAAAGCCCATGATGATGACACCCAGCTGCCCTACGGCAATGGGCAGGCCCAGTCTGAGGATGGCCTTGTGGTGACGTAACATGTTGGAAGACACAAAAAAGGGGAACGGAGAAGCTGGGGGGGGAGGCATAGACTGCCTGAACATCCCACCGAGGTTCTCCGCTCCCTGATTATCATGTGGTGTGAACACCCGGCTCAACGGCGGGCCACACGGATCTTGAATTGCTTGGCTACAACGGCCTGCTTGCCCGAACCGAAGTTCACGGCAAAGAGCACCCAGTCCTCGTTCAGTCGGCGCGGGGCACGCACCGTGGCTTTGTAGCGCACACCCTGTCCCGAAGGCAAGGCCGCGACGGTGGCCGCAGGCGAAACCGCGACCTTGCGGCTGCTGCAGGTGATGTTGGGTGTCACGTTGTAGAGTGTGCGGTCGCCGCGGTTATAGATGTCCATGACCAGACAGGCTTCCTCTTCGGGGTCAAGGCTCTGGTTGTTGTTGCTGTCAAGGAAATGCACATTGGCCACCTCGATGTATTCGACATCGGCATGGGCCGCCTCGGGCGACTTGAACCTGGGACTCCGATAGGTGCCGTAGTGAACCTCCTCCACACCGTTCCCATAGTCCTCGGCCTGCCGTTGGCGTGCCACCCCGTTGTCCTTCTGTTCGCTGCGGGGCGCAGTGGCCGCCGCACCGATGGCACCGCCTATCACCATGCCGGCCAGTGTGCCTGCATCGGCACCGCGCGGCCCGCCCATCAGCCCGCCGATGCTCGAGCCGAACATGCCTCCCAGCGAACTGCCCGTGGCCACGGCATTGAACTGTCGGTAGCTGCTACACGAGCTGAGCGTGAAGGCTGCCGAAAGCAGCAGGATAAACACTTTCTGCATTGCGGTAGACTACTTGACGGTGATTACGAGATACTTGCTGACACTCCAGAAGGAGGTGGGGTTGGTGATGCGCAACACGTACTGGCCCTGTGCGTCCTTTTCGAGCGTATAGGAACCTGCGGGGTGGTTGGTCATGAGCTTCGCACTCTTGGAGTAGAGCTTGATGGTCTTGGTGACACGCAGGTCGATGCGCGTGAAATAGTCCTTGTTGAAGTCGTTGGTCTTGAGCACTTCGCCTTTTTCCAGAATGCGCTGTTCGCTCAGCTCCTTCTTGGTTCCAAACACGTAGTAGGCCGTGTGAAGCTCCTTGTCCTGAGCTGCAACCTGGCGTTCTTTCTCCTCGTTCTTGCGCGTCAGGTCGCCCACATTCTCGTTGAGGGTATTGATTTGCTCGCCCTGTTCGGCTATCTGGATATCCTTGGCCTGTAGCTGAGCGCGCAGTTCTTCGATTTCGCGGTTCTTCTCTTCGAGCTGCTTGTTGTAGTTCTCCACCATCTCCTCCAGCTTGGCCTTGGTCCGGGCATCGCTCTGGTTCGAGTTGCGCAGCTGCTGGCGCAGGCTGGCAATCAGTTCACGGTTCAGGCGCAGGGTGCGCTGGATGAAGGCCATGTTTTCGACAAGAGCCTGGCGGTTGGCACCTTCACCCTGCTGGTTCTCCACGTTGACACGTCCTTCAGCCTCATTGATCTGGTCAAATCCGTCCTGAATCTGCGAGAGAGTCTCGATGAGGTCGCTCGATTCGTTCTGCGACTGGGTGAGTGCCTGTCGCAAGGAGTCGATAGTGGCCTCACTGGGGTCGTATGCTTCCTGTTCCTTCTCCTTTTTGGTATTGCATGAAACCATGCACATCGTGCATACCGCTGCGAGCAGCATTACAATCTTCTTCATATGCGTTCTCTTTTGGTTATCTGTAAAAGCCGGTGCCGGCTGCATCAAAGCGCGTCGGGCTCTGCCTGCCGGGCATCGTTATTTCTCTTCTTTTCTCTTTTGGGGGCTTCACAGCCTTCAACGACCAGCACAAACTCGCCCCGCGGCTCCGTTTGCTGAAAGTGTTCCAACACCTCGGCCAGCGTGCCGCGCACCGTTTCCTCGTGCAACTTGGATATCTCGCGGCAGGCAGCGCAGTGCCGTTCGGAACCGAATGCCTCGGCAAACTGCGCCAGCGTCTTCACCACCCGGTAGGGCGACTCGTAGAATATCATGGTGCGCGTCTCCGTACGCAGGGCTTCAATGCGCGTGCTGCGCCCCTTCTTTTGGGGCAAGAAGCCCTCGAAGGCAAACTTCTCGCACGGCAGGCCCGAACTGACCAAAGCTGGCACGAAAGCCGTAGGGCCTGGCAGGCACTGCACGGTCACGCCCCGTGCCACGCAGGCACGTACCAGCATAAAGCCGGGGTCGGAAATGCCGGGGGTTCCTGCATCTGATATCAGGGCCATCACCTCGCCCGCTGCCATACGGGCAGCAAAGGCATCGGCAGTCTGGTGCTCGTTGAACTTGTGATGCGAAACCAGCTGGTTCTTTATTTCAAAGTGTTTGAGCAACAAGCCCGACGTGCGCGTGTCCTCGGCCAGCACCAAGTCGGCCTCCTTGAGCACCCGCAACGCACGCAGGGTGATATCCTCCAAATTACCCACCGGAGTGGGCACCAAATAAAGCATTCCCATAACTTTCGGTCACAATTTCGGGGCAAAGATAGTGCAAATGAGCGCAAAGCAAAAGAAAACTCCGCAGGATTTGCTTTTGCTCTGCCGAATGCAGCCTGTCTTATGCAAAGATAGTGCAAGGTGAGAGCAGTGCAAAAGAAAAAGCGTAGATTTTTCTTTTTGCACTGCCGAGCCGCAGCCTATCTTTGCCCGACACAGAAAGTTAACCGATAATAAATGCCTGCCAAGTATTGGGGCAGCAACACAGAAGAAGTACCTTTGCCACGAAATGGGCGCACGCGGCCAGTCGGCACCTCCCCTACCCGACAGACCGCCCCATCCCACCGACACGCACACACTCATTATATATATATAAGCACATGAAACGAAAAATCGCACTCATAACAGGAGCCACCAGCGGCATCGGAGCCGGCTGCGCCCGACGTTTTGCACAAGGAGGCTACGACGTGATCATCACGGCACGGCGCAACGAACTGCTACAGACACTGAAGACGGAATTGGAGACCGCCGGCATCAGGGTGCTGCCCCTCTGCTTTGACGTACGCGACCGCGAAGCCACCCGACAGGCTATCGAAACACTGCCTGCCGACTGGCAGGCCATCGACGTGCTGGTGAACAATGCCGGACTCGCCCGCGGACTGGAACCGGAGCATGAAGGTTCGTTTGCCGACTGGGACGAAATGATCGACACCAACATCAAGGGACTGCTCAACGTGACGCGCTTCGTAGTGCCCGGCATGGTACAGCGCAACAGCGGGCACATCATCAACATCGGCTCGGTGGCAGGCGATGCGGCCTACGCCGGCGGCAACGTATACTGCGCCACCAAAAGCGCGGTCAAAGCCATTACCGACGGACTGCGTATCGACGTGGCCCACACACGCATCAGGGTGACCAACCTGAAGCCCGGACTGGTCGAAACCAACTTCTCGAACATTCGCTTCCATGGTGACGATGCCCGTGCCGACAAGGTGTATGAAGGCATCAAGCCGCTCACCGGCGACGACATTGCCGATGTGGCCTTCTTTGCGGCCTCTGCCCCCGAACACGTGCAGATAGCCGAGGTGCTGGTACTGGCCACGCATCAGGCCAACGGCACGGTGGTTCACCGTGAGGCATAACGCCATGCAGCCTATGGACCAATTCAAAATGGGAGGGCGGTCGCCCATCACCTTCGACCGCTTCGTGAGAGGGGCCCTGGGGACCCTGCTCGTGGTGGGCATCGGCGCACTCATCTATTATCTCAGCGCGGTGCTCATCCCGTTCTTCGTGGCCTGGGTGGCAGCCTACCTGCTCTACCCCATCGTGCGCTTCCTACAGAAGCACTGCTTCATCCGCAACCGTCTGGCGGCCATCGCCCTGACCCTGCTGCTGACCTGCGGCACGCTGGGGGGACTCTTCTACCTGATAGTGCCGCCCATGGTCGAGGAATGTGCACACCTCAAGGACGTGGCCCTCAACTACATTCACCGGGGAGCCGACAATACAGCCGTGCCCAAATACGTACAGGACTACCTGCAACACCACGTCAACGAGTATCAGATTGAAAACCTGTTGCGTCAAGAGGACTTCATGGCGGCCGTGAAGACCACCGTGCCCAAGGTGTGGGAAGTTTTGTGGAGTACGGCCAGCCTCATCTTCAACGTGGTGGCCTCACTCATCGGACTGCTCTACCTGCTCTTCCTGCTCACGGACTACGAGAAGTACGCCAACCGCTGGATTTCATTCGTCCCGCGCCACAAGCGACGCTTTGCGGCCCGACTGGTAGCCGACATAGAACACGGCATGGCCGGCTACTTCCGGGGGCAGGCCCTGGTGGCCCTCAGCAACTGCTTCATGTTCTCGATAGGCTTCCTGATCATCGGCTTCCCCATGCCCATCGGCCTGGGCTGTCTCATCGGCCTCATCAGCTTTGTACCCTATCTGCAGGTGGTGGGCTTTCTCCCCGCCGCCCTGCTCGCCCTGCTGAAGTCAGCCGAAACGGGACAGAACTTCTGGTGGCTGCTACTGCTGGTGCTCATAGTCTATTTGGTCGTACAGGTGCTGCAAGACACCATCTTCACCCCGCGCATCATGGGCAAAATCATGGGACTGCCGCCTGCCATCATCCTGCTTTCGCTGTCGGTATGGGGCTACGCCCTTGGCATCATCGGACTCATTCTGGCACTGCCCGTCACCACATTGGCCATCTCCTACTACAAACGCTACGTGGTGGGTGACAGCGACATACTGGACGACAAGCTCGACCCCGAAACGATTGCTGTGGCCAAGGAAGCCGGCATCTATGTCGAAAAGCCTGTGACCCACGACACCATGCCGGACAAGCAGCCCGACAGCACTGTCAGCCCTGCGCAACACACCGACGAACAGCAGGAAGTCCCGCACTTCACAACCACTGTCAAGGAAGGTGGAAGCGAAAAAAGGACAGAATAATTTGGCCAATTCAAACGATGTGCGTACTTTTGCACCGCTTAACAGCAAACAGGTAGATCCGCTAGCTCAGCTGGTAGAGCACAACACTTTTAATGTTGGGGTCTTGGGTTCGAGCCCCAAGCGGATCACAACAGGGCATGGCATGTGAATAACGTGCCGTGCCCTATGTGTATCTGTACACACAAACTGCAAAACTCGCGCGCAAGAAAACACCTGGTTTACAGGCGTTTCCTTGCGCGTGAGGCGTTATTAGGCACGGCTATGTCCCGTGCGCGTGCATGACAAGGGCAGGTCCCATACAGTCCTGAAACCGCCAAATGTATTACCTATGTATTACCCATAGGCCAAATGTATTACCCAATATGTTTTACTATCCAGCCTGCTGGCTGGGGAAACGGAATCTGACAACCACCCTTCATACCTCCAACCCGCGGAGTCCCTCATCAGTCTCCCATGCAGCATTCCCGAAGCCGTCTCAACTGCTCCTTTTACCCGCAGCACCCGACAAACACTCCCAAGATTGTCCACAATCGGCACTACCACTACTGATGAATGCCAACCCTATCAGGCCAAAAACCCCTTCCGCCCCATGAGCTATTTGGATTTTTACATATATTTGTGCCCCGAAGCTTCTTGAACAAACAGTCCCCTACACCTATATCTTATGAACATCGTGTTTAGAACAACATTGCTTGCCTTAGTGGCATGGCTGGCTTCAACCATTGCGGTTGCCGAAACTACAGAGCCGGAAATCGGAATCGTCAACCGCACAGACTGCGGAGGTTTCTGGCGTTACGACTTCAACTATGAAACCGTCGATACCGATGGAGAAACCCCCATCGTGCTTTCTGCCGCCATCTTCATGCCCCCCAAAGTACACGACAAGACGGTGAAGGCCAAAGGATGCGGCCTGCTGAACCATTACACCATCACGGCCGACAAGGATTGCCCCACCCATGTGTCAGGCGTCTTTACGATGGAAGGCATCCTGTCCAGCACCAACTACTTCATCATTGAATCAGACGGTTTCGGATTCGGAATCGACGTGGAACACAACCAGAAATATCTCCAAGGCAGAGCCACGGCGCGCGCGAACATTGACGCATTCCTTGCCGGCCGCAAACTGCTGGAGGAAGAGGGCTACGAATGGAGCAACGTGACGCTCAATCTCGGCTATTCGCAAGGCGGACACTCGGGCATGTGGGTCAACCGCCTGGTGGCCGAGGGCTATCGGAGCGAAGAGTTACCGAAGATTGACTACTGCATCATTGGCGGCGGATCCTATGACATGTATGCACACTACCAGCAGTTGGCGCAGGACAACCTCACGCAGTACCCCGTAGCCCTGCCCCTGATATTCAGCGGCATGATTGATGCTGGAGGCAACAAGGTGAAGAACGAAGACATCTTTACCGACGAACTGGTCCCACACCTGTCCGAACTCTTCGACACCAAGCTGTACGGCACTGACTACATCAATGACTTCATCTATGAGCTGTATGGCCATGCCGAGGACAGGAAACTGCCGATCGACCAAATGATGAAACCGGCCTTCTTCGACGAGAACAGCGAGGTGATGGAGGAAATCATCTACCACCTGAAGCAGAACTCGCTTGTGTATGACTCCTGGAAACCCGAAAGAACCGACCGCATCACCTTTGTACACTCACAAAACGATGAAGTGGTGCCCTACCTCAATCAGGAACACATGGAAAGTCATCTGCTTGAGAATGGCTACAATGCCTTCGACACCGATAACAGCAGTGAGGACAGTCACACCGACACAGGCATCTATTATGTGCTGAAAGCCATCACCCTGCTCAGCACATACACTCCCTCGGGCATGGAGAACGTGTTCCGCGAGATTCCCGCCGAACAGACCCACGACATCTACAGCTTGGACGGTCGCTTAGTGCGCAAGCAAACCACACTGAGCGAAGCCTACCGTTCGCTGCCCAAGGGCATCTATGTCATCAACGGACGGAAGATTGTGAAGCAATGAAACAAGGGGGGGCACCCTAAAAGAGCCCACAGTTCAGGACCACTGTCATGAAGAACAAGACATTAGGATGGCTCATGCGGTGGTTACGTAATGGGGTTGCCAGCATTCATCACTTGGAATGAATGCTTGCAACCCCCAATGTTTTGTCTTGCAGAATGACGGGAAATGCCATGAATCGCTATGCCTTCCTGCCCGACTCTCTGTCGGCGATGACAGGCTGGGCGCACCTATTGACGGATGCCCATTTGCAGCAGTTCCTCGCGTTTCTTGCTTTCCAGAAATTCGTAGATGCCACACAGGTGCTCGCGCACACGGCCGTGGCCGAACTCATAGACCTTCGAGACCAGACCGTCCAAGAAGTCACGGTCATGGCTCACGCATATCAGCGTACCGTCGAAGTCCATCAGCGCCTGCTTCAGCACGTCCTTGGTGCGCAGGTCCAAGTGGTTGGTGGGTTCGTCCAGAATCAGCAGGTTCACCGGTTCGAGCAGGAGCTTCAACAGGGCCAGACGGGTGCGTTCGCCACCCGACAGCACCTTCACCTTCTTGGTGCTGGCTTCACCGCCAAACATGAAAGCGCCGAGCAGGTCGCGTATCTTGGTGCGTATGTCTCCCTTTGCCACATCATCGATGGTTTGGAACACCGTCAGTTCGCCATCTAACAGCGAGGCCTGATTCTGGGCAAAGTAGCCTATCTGCACGTTATGGCCCAAGGTCAGTGTGCCCTCGTGTTCCAGCTCGCCCATGATGCACTTGACCAACGTCGACTTGCCTTCACCGTTACGGCCCACAAAGGCCACCTTGTCGCCCCGCTCAATAGTCAGTGTGGCATGGCTGAAAATGCGTTTGGGGCCGAACGCCTTACCCACATCTTCGAGCACTACAGGATATTGTCCGCTGCGGGGTGAAGGCGGGAACTTGAGGCGCAGGGCGGAGGTGTCCTCCTCGTCCACTTCGACCAGCTCCAGTTTTTCGAGCATCTTCACACGGCTCTGCACCTGGAACGTCTTGGAGTAGGTACCCTTGAAGCGTTCGATGAAGTCCTTGGTCTCCTGAATCATCTTCTGCTGCTCCTCATACTGCTTCTGCTGTTGTTCGCGCCGCTCGGCACGCAGTTGCAGGTACTGCGAATAGTTCACCTTATAGTCGTAGATGCGGCCCATGGTCACCTCAATGGTGCGGGTCGTGATGTTGTCGACAAACTTGCGGTCATGACTGATGACCACCACGGCCTTTCCGTTATTGATGAGGAAGTCTTCGAGCCAGCCTATCGACTCGATGTCAAGGTGGTTGGTAGGCTCGTCGAGCAGCAGCACGTCGGGTTTGGTGAGCAACATCTTGGCCAGTTCAATGCGCATGCGCCAGCCTCCCGAGAACTCACTGGTCTGACGTGTGAAGTCGCTGCGCTCGAAGCCCAGCCCCAGCAGTGTCTTCTCCACATCCTCCTCGAAGTGGGTCATGTCGATGGCATAGAACTTCTCGCTCAGCGTAGCCACCTCCTCAATCAGGGCCATGTAGTCTTCGCTCTCATAGTCAGTGCGCTCGGCCAGCTGACGGTTGAGCTCCTCGATGTGAGCCTCCATTTCGTGCAGGTGGGCAAATGCCTGGCTTGCCTCTTCAAACACCGTGCGCCCGTCCTCCGTCATCAGGTGCTGCGGCAAATAGGCTATCACCGTGTCCTTGGGTGCCGACACCGTGCCTCGGGTGGCAGTGCGCACGCCGGCCAGGATCTTCAACAGTGTGCTCTTGCCCGCACCGTTCTTGCCCATCAGGGCGATGCGGTCTTTCTCGTTGATTACAAAGGATATGTCACTGAACAGGGTGGTGCCGCCAAATTCTACGGCAAGACCGTCTACTGAAACCATAGTGTGTTGTGTCTGTTTGGAAAATAAAAGAGGGTGAAACAGCCCCTGACAGGCGCAGCATGTCCGACTGCCGTCCGGTCGCGGCCTCTCTCTGCTACGCCGCGAACCGCCACGCAGCCTCAGTGCTTGGTCAGGTGCAGGTGGTGGTCAATACAATGAGGCAACTCTTCGGGATAATGCGTCACCATGACGAGTGTCTTGCCAGGCAGCGCCATATAGGCATCAATCAGCTGGCGTGCCCTTTCCCGGCTACGGGCATCCAGCCCATGAAACGGTTCGTCGAGGATGAGCAAGGCGGGATGCTTCACAAAAGCGCGCACCAGCAGGATAAGCCGCTGCTCGCCCGACGACAGCTGCAGGTAGTTCCGCCCTGCCAGGTGTGAGGCGCCGAACGCCCTCATCCATTCCGCGCAGGCCGCACGCTCTTCATCACTGATCCGCCTGTAGAGGCCGATGGTATCATGCAGACCGCTGGCCACAATGTCGATAGCCGGCAGCGACTTGCGGTAGGTTGAAAACATCTCGGGCGACACATATCCGATGTGCCGCTTGATGTCCCAGATGCTCTCTCCCCTTCCACGCCGGTGGCCGAACAAGGTGATGTTGCAGGCATAGGCTTGCGGGTTGTCGGCACACACCAGCGAAAGGAGGGTCGACTTGCCGGCCCCATTCTCGCCTGTCAGTGCCCAATGCTCCCCCCTGTTCACCTGCCAGCTCAGGTTGTCGAGAATGGTGCGCTGCCCATAGCGGATGGTGATGTGGTCAAAGCCGACCAACTCGTCACACGCCGGCAGTTCAGGGGCCACCTCCGCTGCAGCCTCCGGCAGGTCTGCCGACACTGCCGACACCGTCCGTTCGTGCTGCGTCAGCTCCTGCGTGGAGAGGCGCGGGCCAACCAGCCCGTCTTCCACCCACACGCCGCTTTGAATGAAGTGGGGGATGTCCTGTGCACGACTGGCCAGCACCACCAAGGTGAGCTGGTGGCTGAGCGTTTCGAGCACCGAGGTGAGCATCTCACGGGCTGCGGCATCCAGTCCGATATACGGATTGTCAATGACCAGCACATCAGGGCTTCCGCCCAATGCCTGCACGAGCTGCAACCTTCTCAGTTCGCCGCTCGAAAGCAAGTTGATACACTTGTCGGCATGTTCGTCCATCCCCAGCTCCCGGCACAGTGCCGCATGGGCGTAAGGCATCCTGGCGAGCACCTCACCTACCGTAGGAAACTCCTGTTCGTCAAAGCGGTTCCACCGTTGCTGGTAATAGGCTGGCTCGTTGCCGCCATACACATCGCGAAAGGAAATGCTGCGTATACGTTCATGCAGCCGCTTGTCCGAACCTTCGGGCCAATGATATTGCACCCCCAAGCCCAAAGCCGGCTGCGCTCCAGTCATGAGGGCGGCAAAAAGTGTCTTGCCTCCTCCGTTCGGGCCGTACACTACCGTGTGTTCGCCTGCATGCAGACTGAACTGGACAGGATGAGCCAGTCGGAAATCGGGATGTCGGGCAATGCCGTTCACGATGCTGATAAGTGGCTGTAGCATAGCTGTAAGGACTGTTGTTTGAAACTGGATGCAAAGATAGTGCAAGTGAGAGCAGAGCAAAAGAAAACTCCGCAGGATTTGCTTTTGCTCTGCCGAGCGCAGCCTATCTTATTCAAAGATAGTGCAAGTGAGAGCAGGAAAGCCAAGCTTGCGTGAGCTTTTTGCCGAGCGCAGCCTATCTTATCTAAAGATAGTGCAAGTGAGAGCAGAACGAAAAAAGAAGCTGAAAGATTTGGTTCTCTTCTAATTTCGCAAGCATTCACTTGTAGCTCACAAGCGTTCAAGGTGCGGGCTGAAAGCCCAACAAGCTCTTAGCCCAGGGCAACGCCCTGGGTTGGTCAACCGCCGCAAATGCGCCCTGCAAGGGCAAAAGCGTCTCTACAGAACGCTTGTCTCCTAACGCTTTTGCCCCTTCTTCATCGCACTTCATCGCTTCATCATACCCAGGGCGATGCCCTGGGCTATGTGCTCGTTGCCCCTTCTTTCCTTGAACGCTTGCATATGCGCTCTGATTGAACTTGCAAAACTTGAATTGTTTATACTATTATTTCATGAATGGGTCAATCGTTGCCAACAGCTCTGCTCTTTGCACAACGCCGCTTGTTTGGGGACGAACGCAATGATTTAGTTTGCCTTGACTTGCGTGTTATCGTCGAAGGTAATCCTTTGTTCGTACTCATCCCAGGACTTGATGGAACCCGAATGTGTCGTGTATTTGCCACCTTCCTTCTGCGGGTCAGGAACAAAGTATGTAATGCAGACATACGGGTGTTCGTCGAGGTGCGCTAAAAGCAACGTGATTCTCCGGTTGAGCACTTCACACTCACTCTCAGAGAGTGCTATCGCCTTGTCTGTCAGTCTTGCCGTTCCACTGATGGCCGCACTATGCCCTGTCTGAGCCGCCAACGGAGCTGACTTACCCTATTCTATGTATATGCTTGCATTATTCTTTGTCCCTGTTAAGAGCAAGACGCCCCTCCATTCAATCATTCGATAAAGCTTTGATTCTTTTGTCGATAAGTTCCAGGTATGCTTCTTTCAGATCTTTGCTGAGGAACGAATTGTTTATCAGTTCCGCCCATGCAGGGAGAGCGTTC
>CAMBOH010000025.1 GCA_945869305.1 uncultured bacterium | reverse complement strand
CTTGGACCGTGAGTCTTTCGAAGAACGTGTGTGTATGCTGTGCACGATTATTAATCATTAACCCTCTTGCGTCTTATCCATATTTTGTGGGATGCCTGACCTGTGTAGTCGATGGGCATATTGGGATCGGAAGAGATTTTGGCAAGTGCGTTCTCGATGCGCTGCTCCAAGGTGTAGAGGTTCTTCTTCAACACTCTTGCTCCTACCATCACTCGCTCAAACTTGGTCACCCTCCTCAGTTCGTGTAACATTTCAGGTGAGGTCTTGAAGTTAATGTCCTTCACTCCCACTCGCCTGTAGAGCAGTCGGTCGTCTTCCTCTTGTATCTCAGTTGACTTTTCATCAATAAACTTCAGCGACATGGAGAATGTACCGATGTCGTCGAGGGTCACATTGTAGCCTCTCGATAACAGGCTTGACAGTGTGTCGGAGATGAAGATACAGACAAGGTCAAACTACGGATGGTTGCCACGTATCTCGCCCGGACTCACTCCATATTCGTCCTTAAAGCATTTGGCGAAATATGAGGGGGCACTGAAACCGGTGTCGTAGGCTATTTCGGAGACCGACTTGTCGGTGGTTTCGAGCATCTGCTTGCCGCGGGCAAGGCGCGCCTTTCGGAGAAGCTCTACGGGGGTTGTGCCCGTGAGTGCCTTTATCTTGCGATAGAGCTGCCAGTCTCTTTTTAGTGGAAGATATCTTCTACTGCAGTTTCAGATATCTTCTACTGCAGTTTCAGATATCTTCTAATGGAAAGTAAGTACTACTTCTACAGCCGAGAAGCACATTGCACTCTCGCAGGACATATTCATTCTGGTTTCGCAAGTAGTTGCTGCTGTTTATCAAGGATTCAAGTTGCGGAGTGAAAGCCCGTGCTAGAACAAAAGTGTATGTCAATCATCATGTCTTCTAACGCTTTTTCCCTTGTGCAAAGTACCAATAACCTGACAAACACCCCTTCCTATATACACATATTTTACCCTCCGAAAATCGTTCAACCCTTCAGCCAACCCTTCATTATCGTTGATTCTCATAGGCAAACTGGCTGAAGGATTTTGTTCTCAAACCCTTCAGGAAGCTTCAGCCTGACTTCTTCTTTCAGCATCAGCCTGTTATCCCGCCCCCCTGATTCCGGACAAACAAGTCCAGACTTTGGTGCGACAACTCGCCGAGTTGTCGTGCCTGACCCTGGCCCTGTTTTACCTAAGTCTCGACTCTTGTGAAGAGGCTGCTTGCTTGCATCTGGCCTCATGGGCTGAAGGGTTGCTGAATAGTCTGAAGGGTTTGAGAACAAAACCCTTCAGCCAGTTTTCTACTGAAAATCAACGATAATAAAGGGATGGCTGAAGGGTTGAACGATTTTTTCGGCTTTTAAAAAGCGTATAATAGGAGGAGTATAGCGGGTCTTTACCATGCTCTCCCAGTGCACCATCGCCTCTTATCCCCAGTTTGCCTTTACATAAGGCAGGTTGCGCTCGGCATAGCCCAAGTTTGCTTGGGCTATGCCGAGCGCAACCAATCTTATGAAAAAACGTTGACTCTTAAGTTGTTTCCTTACGCTTTTGCCCTTCCAGGGCGCACTTTGTCGCCTCGTGCCACCCAGGGCGATGCCCTGGGCTATGCGCTTGTTGGGCTTTCAGCCCGCTCCTTAAGCCCTTGTTATCCAACAGCAACTACATGCTATGGCATAGGCATCCCCTCAAATAGCGGGCTGGATGATTTTTGCCGACACATCATGGTTGCTTGCAGGAGCACATGAGCCTGTATATACTCATTAAAAAATTACAAGTGTTGTATTTTCTGTTCGCTGCCTGCATTCCTTGTGTTATCTTTGCTCACGGCTGGTTGCCGGATGGCCCTATCTTCAATGAGCACTGAGGGGCTGAGCCTGCCACGTCATACTTTAACAACAAGACAAGAAAATCTATCGCCTATGCTCATCACCCTATTGGTTCTGGCGGCAGCCGCCGCACTGTTTGTGTCTGGACGCATTCGCTCTGACCTGGTGGCCGTGTGTGCCACACTGGCCCTTGTGCTGGCAGGTATATTGACTCCCGAAGAGGCTCTGGCTGGCTTTGCCAATCCTATCGTGGCCATGATACTCGGCCTCTTTGTGGTGGGCGGCGGCATATTCGGCACAGGTCTGGCCAAGAAACTGGGCACAGGCATCCTGGGACTGGCAGGCAACAACGAGACACGACTGTTTGTGCTGCTCATGCTCACCACCTCGTTTGTCGGTGCTTTTGTGAGCAACACGGGCACAGTGGCCCTGATGCTGCCCATCGTGGTAAGCCTGGCCCGCGGTGCCAAGCTGTCGTCGGCACGGCTGCTCATGCCATTGGCCTTTGCAGGCAGCATGGGCGGTATGCTCACGCTGATTGGCACACCGCCCAACCTGATTGCACGCGACGCCTTGGTCGCTGCCGGCTACGAACCGCTGAAGTTCTTTTCGTTCACGCCCATCGGCCTCCTCTGCGTGGGGGTAGGCACGCTGGTGCTGATTCCGCTGACACGCCGCTTCCTGAAGGAACGCAAGTCTACGGAACATTCGCGCAAAGGCAAATCGCTGCAGCAGCTTTCGGACGAATACAAACTGACGCAAGGGCTGGCGCAGGCTTTGGTCAGGGAGGACTCGCCTGTGGCAGGACAAACGCTGAAGCAGCTTGACGTTTACGGACGCTTTGGCGTGACGGTGTTCGAAATCAGGCGCAGCGGGTCGCAGGGCATGAGCATCAGAAAGGTGGAGCAGTTTGCCCTGGCCGATGTGGCTCTGCAACCCGGAGACCTGCTGTTGCTGTCGGGCGCGACCGAAAGGGTGGAAATGCTGGCCGGAGAGTGCGGACTGGAACTGCTGCCGCAGGAAACGGGAAAAGGACCCAAGCTGAACTTCTACGACGTGGGTATGGCGGAGATTCTGCTGATGCCTTCTTCGTCCTTGGTGGGACAAACGGTTGAAGAGGCGGACTTCCGCTCGCTCTATGGCCTGAACGTGCTGGGCATCAGACGCCACGACCTGTATCTGCTGGAAGACCTGAAGCGTCAGCCCTTGCAGGCCTCGGACATTGTGCTGGTGCAGGGACAATGGGAGCACATTGCCCGACTGAACAAGCTGGACGGCCAGGAATGGGTGGTGATCGGACAGCCGCAGGAACTGGCGGCGAAGGTGACGCTCGACTACAAAGCACCGATTGCTGCACTGATCATGGTGCTCATGGTGCTGACCATGGCTATCGACGTGATTCCCATTGCGCCGGTCACAGCTGTCATGCTGGCGGCTGTGGCCATGGTTTTCACGGGCTGTGTGCGCGGTGTGGAGGGGGCCTACAAGACCATCAACTGGGAAAGCATCATGCTGTTTGGCGCGATGCTGCCCATGTCGACGGCACTGGAGAAGACGGGGGCTTCGACCTGGCTGTCGACCGCCCTGGTACATGCTGTCGGCGACTGGGGACCCTATGCTCTGCTGGCTGCCATCTATGTGGCGACCTCGCTGCTCACGTTCTTCATCTCCAACACGGTGACAGCGGTGCTGATGACTCCGATTGCCTTGTCGGCGGCACATGGTGTAGGCGTAAGTGCCGTGCCCATGATTCTGGCCGTGACGGTTGCGGCCAGCATGTGTTTTGCCTCGCCCTTCTCTACGCCGCCCAACGCACTGGTCATGTCGGCCGGCGGCTACAAGCCCATCGACTATCTGCGCGTGGGCCTGCCCCTCCAAGTGGCCATCGGCATCGTCATGGTACTGGCCCTCCCGCTGATTTACGGATTTTAGATGGAAAGGGACAGAAGGGCTTTCATACTTATATAGGCGCAGCTGTCTACGGCCACCAAGGGCCATGGACATCGGCCAACAGCCCGGGCTGTCCACCCAAACAATCATCGCTATGAAAGAAGGATATATTCAACAAGCGCACGGTATGCGCACCAAACGCTACGTGCAAACGCTGCAACTGGCAGACGACCCCGAACTGATCGCGCTCTACCGCAAATGGCACAGCGAGGAATACCAATGGAAGGAGGTGCGCGACGGCATCCGCGAAGTGGGTATTCTGGAAATGGAAATCTACATTCTCGGCACTACGCTGGTCATGATAGTCGACACGCCGCCCGACTTCGACTGGGAAGAGGCCATGGCACGCCTGGCCACCCTACCCCGCCAGGCTGAATGGGAAGCCTTTGTGGCCAAATTCCAAGGCTGCTCCGAAAATGCGCGCAGCGATGAGAAATGGCAGATGATGGAACGCATGTTCAGACTGTACTGAGCGGACTCGCCGCCCGGAGTGGTTCTTGGCTACCCAAGCCACAAATCAGGGCAAATCGAAAAAAGTCCGGACCTTTTCGGAGTCGATTCCGAGAAGGTCCGGACTTTTGGGGATTTGGGCCTTGAAAACGTACAAGCCCATCTCTAAGCCGGAGAGGATGGAGGGAGGTGTACCAAACGGTATGGGGGACACGCAGCTCTATCCCTACGGCCTGCGGCAAACATCTGCTGCGGACG
Organism: uncultured bacterium; assembly: GCA_945869305.1. Taxonomy (GTDB): domain Bacteria; phylum Bacteroidota; class Bacteroidia; order Bacteroidales; family Bacteroidaceae; genus Alloprevotella. Next base: position 19,183 of record CAMBOH010000025.1, on the reverse strand, counting down.
ACGGGCCAGCCCGGGGGGGGGCAGGCTTGGACGTCAGAAGCCGTAGGGGTTCATGCGACGGTATTGCGCGTTGAACTCATTCTCCACATTGGTATATTCGCCGCTGAGGCCGGCAGCCTTTTCCGGCGCGAGTTCGAGCGTGCGCTTCAGGTCTTCGGCTGCCCCGAGCTCATCCTTGAGATGGAGTTTTACGCCTCCACGGGCCTTGTAGGCTGCGGCAAAGTCGGGTTGCAGTTCGATGGCCTCGTCGTAGAGGGCCAGCGCCTTGTCCCAGCGGGAGCCTTGTTCGTAGAGTGCGCCCAGGGCCAGCACTGCCTCACGCTGATAGGGGTTCAGGCTGAGCACTTGCTCCAGGTCCTGCACGGCGGCTTCGGGCTGCTGCAAGGAGGCCAAGGCTTCGGCGCGCAGCATGAGGTAGGAGGCGTTCTCGGCATCGCTCTCCACGAGGGGCTGCACATCGGCCAGCACCTCGTTCCACTGCTTCATGTCGGCCAGAATCTGGGCACGGAGCCAACGGGGATGACGGTAATCGGGGCGCAACTCTAACGACTGGGTGAGGTGGGCTATGGCTCCGAAGGCATCATCCAGCCCATATTCGGCCTCGGCCAACAGATAGAGCACCCGGGCATCATCGGGGAGTTCTTCCTGCAAAGCCTGACAGGTAGCGCGTTCGTCAGCCCAAAGCTTGAGCTCACCTTGGGTCTGGGCCAGCAGCAGGCGTACATTGACAGGGGCGTCTGCCTGCTGGGCGAGGGTTTCGAGCAGGGGCAGAGCTTGGTCGTGGCGCTCCATGCGCAAGTAGACTTCGGCCAGATAGCTCTGGGTCTGGGCATCCTCACGCAGCTGGAGAGCGGCCAGGAGGCACTTTTCGGCATAGGGCATCTCGCCCATCTGCATGGCGCGCAGACCATCGTCGCGCAATATTTCGAACTGGCTGGCCTTGTTGCTTGGGCTTTTGCCAAAGAGGGTGTTGAGGAAACTCATGGGATTGGTGGGGTATGTAAGGGGTTATGATGCTGTGGGTTATATGCCGGACTGGCGGCTGGATGCCGGGAGGCTGCCGGACTGGCGGCCGATGACATGGGACGAGCCTACGCCTCGTCTTTACTTCCTGAAGAAACTGAAGTTGACGCTGCCATAGGCACGGTGCTCCACAAACTGCGGATGGGTAGTGAAGCTGTCGGTCTTGCCGTGTTCGAGCACGAAAAGGCTTCCGGGCCCGAGCAGCGATGACTGCATCACGCGGTCCGGCAGCTCGGGGAGTTCGGGCAGGGCATAGGGCGGGTCAGCGAAGACAAGGCCGAACGACTCGCCACAGCGTTCGATGAACTTCAGCGCATCGCCGCACAGGGGTTGCCAGGCTGCATCGTTCAGGGTGCGACAGCACTGGGTGATGAAGCTGAAGTGCCGGCGGTCGCGCTCGACGGTCACCACACGCGGGCAGCCGCGTGACAGGAGTTCGAGCGAAATGCTGCCCGTGCCGCCAAAGAGGTCAAGCGCGGTGGTCTCCTCGAAGTCGAGGTAGGCGCGAAGCACGTTGAACAGGTTTTCTTTGGCGAAGTCGGTGGTGGGACGGGCCTTGAAGCTGCGGGGCACTTCGAAGTGCCGCCCCTTGTAACGTCCGGTAATGATGCGCATGGATGGGTGGGGGTTGGATAGAAGAATGAATAGCTTGGGGATGGGGAGCATCAGGCGCGCCGCCGCAACAGGGCACACATGAGGTCATAGGGCACACCGGGTGTGGTCGAAACCACATGGCGGTTAAAGTCTGCGGCCGGCTGTATGGCATAGACTTTTCCGGCATAGTGTTGCAATTCGGTGACTACGGGGTCACGCAGCGCGGCAGGTCCTGCCACAAACACCGGGGTTTGGCTGATGTCGGTGGCCAGGTGGCTCACCATGTTGAAGGTATAATAAGCCACATCGGTGAGGGCGCGCACAGCAAAGGCGTTGAGCATGATGAGCCGGTTGCCTTCGAGCACAGCCACATCTGTCATCTCGTCGTGTACGTACAGGAAGATGCGTTTGCCGTTTCCAGCCGAGAGTCCTTTGCCTGCAAACGTCAGCATGACGGGTGTCAGGGCGGCAGTATAGTGTATGCTGGCTGCGCCAAACACTTCTTCGAGCGTGCGGCAGGTGTTCTCGGGCAGGGCAAAGAGGAACACGGTGTTGATAGCGGGCACGGTGTCGTAGAACACGCGCCGGTTGCCTTCGGGTTCGAAGCAGAAGTCATAGAAGGTCGCAGCGTCTTCTTCCTGGAAGTCGGCCAAGGGTACGGGGGTGACGGGAACACCTGCCAACACCTCGACACGTCCTGCATAGTCTTGCAGGAGGGGTACTTGCTGTGCCGCACCACGCAGGTTGACCGTGAGAGGGGACTGCGGCGACACATGGTGGGTGAAGAACTGGAAGTCAGCATCGGCCGCCGGGTCGTAGTGGGCGAAGTTCAACTCTGATTCGGATATACGTATGTACAGGCTCACGTTGTAGATTCGTTTGGTGTAAGGTGATGTGGATAAGATGCTGCGCGACAGCTCAGCGCATGGGGTGGCGGTGTCGCCAGGCCGCGGCCAGCAGGGCTGCCGAAAGCACGCCCAGACTGTTGGCGGCGAAGTCGGCCCACTCGCCGCTGCGGCAACTGGTGAGATACCTCTGGCACAGTTCCACTCCACCACTCATGACGATGGGGGCCACTACGGCGATGCCGAGCAGACTGCGAAGGGAGAGGTGGAAGGGACTGCGGAAGTATTCTGTCCAGAACACGCCGCATGCACCGAGGTACATGACCGCGTGTGCCACCTTGTCGATGCCCGACACGCTGTCGAGCGGCGTGGAAGGGGGCTTGAACAGGCAGAGATACCAGATGAGTGCCACACAGCAGCACGTAAGGGGAAAGTGTCGGAGGTTACGCATCACCAGAACTTGTTTTGCGCAGGGTTGTAGGCAAAGCCTGCCTGCGCCAGTCGGTCTTCGAGCTGGCCGCGGTCGACCTGCAGGTCGTCACAGAGGTCCTGCAACGAGGCGTAGCGGTCGCGCAGGTAGGTATTGATCACGCTGAACAGCATGAAGGGGTCATTGGGTAGGTTGTTCACGGGAGTCGGATGAGGGGGTTCAGGGGGGAGTGAATCAAAGGCCGCGGTTCTCACTGCCACTTCATGTAGTCGGGCAGGGGTTCGCGGCGGGCCTGCTCGAAGGCCTCGCCCAGCAGGTTCGACAGCAGGGGGAAGAGCACCTTGTGCAGAATCTTGTCGTTCAGACTGTGTCCGCCCTCGAAGCGCTCGGCATGGGTGTAGTACTTGGTGAAGAGTCGCATGGCGTTGGCGGAGTTGACGAAGGGGTCGTCGATGCCGAAGAGGCCGTAACACAGTTCGCGGTCCTCCGGAGTCACGCCGTCAAACTGGTGCCGCTCCATCTGGTTGAAGCTGCGCAGGGTGTCGGCCGTGACACGGAAGGTCTTTTCGTGGTCCTTCCGCCCGTTGAGCCACTGGTGGGTACCGGTGCGCAGCACCTTGCTCAGCGACGACATGTTGAAGGCGGGGTTGACACACACGCGCAGGTGGCCGTGCATCTGCTGGGCATACATGCCGCCCATGCTGGTGCCCACAATCACGTCGGGTTGCTCGTCGGCCACCAACTGCTGGAGCATGGGCAGGGCCTCAGCGGGTTCGACGGGTATGTCGGGGGCAATGACCTGGCCCGAGGGCAGCAACTTGCGCAGCAGCTGCACTGTGCCCGATGCTCCCGAAGAGGCAAAGCCGTGAAAGTAGATGAGCTTCATGGGGATGTTGTTTTTGACAGGTTTCACGCGTTCAATGCGCGCCGGGCGTGCATTGAACGCGTGTATGTTTACAGACAAAAGCCCGTACTTGTCAGGGCACGACTACCTTGCGGCTGCCGAGCAGGTAGACACCTTGCGGCAGGCGGAGGGTGACGTTGCCTTGTACCTTACCGGCATATACGGGACGGCCGCCGAGGTCGCTGACCGAAACATAGCGGGCTTCGGCCGACACGAGGTGGAGCTGGCCGGGACGGGTGTAGCAGTCTACCGCCGGGGCTTGGCTGGAGGCCAGGCCGTGTATGCCGGACTGGAGGTCGGTCTGGTATACGCGCACCCAGTCGAAGAGGGTTTCATACACGAAGCCCAGGTCGGGCGCAGCGGCCCAACCGCCATTGCCCACGCTCTGGTTGAGGATGAGGTAGAAGTCCTTGTCGAAGGGCCACTGTCCGTGGTTCAGGGCATAGGAGTCGGTGGCTTTGGCATAGGAGAACACCTGCTTGCCGTCGACATACCAGATGAGCTTTTTCTCGGTCCACTCCAGTCCGAAGGTGTGCCACTGTCCGTTGGTGGTCGAGGCGGTGCCGGTCTTCTGCGGGTTGCCTCCCTGTCCCATACACTCTGACCCGTCGGCGGTGGTGTTGGCCCAGCGGGTGTGGATGGTGTGCCACGAGGTATTGTCGGAGTTGATTTGCTCCCAGATGTCGATTTCGCCGGCATAGGGCCAGCCGGCCGAGTTGTCCTGCGGCATCATCCAGAAGGCGGGGAAGTTGCCCGAGTGGGGCAGGGTCTTCAACCGGCCTTCGACCTTGCCGTAGGTGAAGTGTACCTTCGACGAGCTTTCGACGGCTCCGCTGATCATGTCCATGCGGTTGCCCTGCGAGTTCACTTCGTCGGCGAAGGGGTTGGCCAGACAGCGCATCACGAGCTTGCCGTCCTCGATGTAGCCAGTGAGTCGCTGACCGGCTTCGGTCTGTGCGGTAAACCGTTTCCAGGTGGGTGTCTGGTTGGAGCAGCGCGTCCAGTATGCCTCATTGGGCTGCGTGCCGTCTTCCTGGTCGAACTCGTCGGCAAACTGGAGCATGTAGGTTTCGCTGCCACTGGGGCTGAAGAGGGCGGTGATGCGCACCTCGCCGTTCACGCTGTCGGCGGGCAGGGTGTAGGAGGCTGCATTGACGGTGTACTCGCTCCACTGGCGGTTGCCGTGCACATACTGTGGGCCGTCGAGTCCGTGGCCGTGGCGAATGACCATGTTCTCTGCCTCGTAGCCCTGGGCTGCGGCCACTGGCAGCAGGCCGAGTGCCTGACCGAAGGTTGCTTCGGCGGGCAGGCCCGTGTTGCCCGTACCGACCACCGAACCGTGGGTGGTCCGCACGTCGAGCTTGGAGGCCAGAGGGTGTACGTTGAGCAGGAAGTCAACGACATAGCCGCCGTTGGCATCGATCTGGTTGTCTCCCTGTCCGCCATTCTCCTTCCACTGTCCGGCGGGGTCGATGTTGTTCCAGTCTATTTTCAGACGGGCGCGGTAGTTGCCTGCAGGAAGGTCAGCAGGCAAGGTAAAAACCGGCGGGTTGTAGCCTGCGCCTCCTCCCGTCTTGGTTTCGCCCAGACTGTTCTTGTTCTGGTAGAAGGTGAACGAAACGAGTTCGCTGCCCACAGCGGGCGTGCCGTCATCATTGAGCACTGCATCGAAGCGTCCGTCACAGTTGTAGTCGATGTAGAGGTAACCGTGCATGGCGTTGCCCGTGTAGTTCACCGTGGTGGTCAGCTGGTCGCCGGGCACAGCCGATGTCTCGCAGTCGAGCATTTTCCTGTAGACCGTGTTGGCCACATCAGCGGGCAGGGTCACGGTGCGCTCGCCGCCTTGGGTGGCCGCGATGGTGAAGCTGTTGAGCTTGCGGTCGGTGCGGGTGATGGTGAGGCTGGGGTCGAAGTTCAGGGCGTAATCGTCGGTTGCCTCGCCCGTGTCGCTGCTGAAATAGGGAATGATTACCACGTCGCCGTCGATATATTCGGCCGGGATGGTGTAGCTGTTGTCGCGGAAGAGGTAGGAGCCGATGGTCGTGTCGACATACTGCGGCGTGTCATAGACCAGGCTGTCGCCGTCGAGGCCGAAGCCGTGGCGCAGGATGAGGTGGGAGAACCTGAATCCCGGGGCGGGCTGTACCTTGATGGTGTAGGGCTGACCGAAGGGGATGGTCTCCTGGGTGAAGTCGCTGCCGTCGGCCTTGAGCACATCGCCGTTCAGGCCACCGCCATTGGGACGCGTGCCGCGGGAAATGGTCACCTGGTCGCCGTGTACGATGAGACGGGTGTCGACAATCGCACCACCGTTGCTCAGAATGGTGTTGCCGGCCGCCGTACTGCCGCCGGGGTCCACGTCGTCCCAGTCTATCTTGTAGCGCATACGGTATACGCCGGGTTCCAGGTCGGCCGGCACGGTAAAGGCGGGCGGTGCCACACCGGGATTGTTGCCCGACGAGGCTCCCGTGCTGTTCTTGCCGTTGAAGTAGGAATAGGCCATGAGGTCGGTCGACTCGGTGAGGTTGCGGTCGCCGTCATAGGCCACGTTGAACTTGCCGTCGCGATTCACGTCGAGGTATACGTAGCCGTGCATCCAGGTACCGTTCCAGCTGAAGCCGGGTGTGACGTTCTCGCCTGGCTTGGCGGTGAACGAATCAGCCAGCCGCCTGATGTAGAGCTTGCGCTCCGTGCTTTGGTTCACCTGAATGGTGCGTGCGCCTGCATTGGGCACGTTGAGCGAGATGGACGCGAGGTTGCGGTCGTTACGGGTAGTGGCCTGCTCTTCGTCGTAGTTCACGGGGTAGTAGGAGGTGGTGAAGCGGGGAGCGGCCTGGTCGCTCAGCTCGATGTCGTCGGCATAGAACAGGAAGTCCTCGGCCAGATGGTGCGGCGAGCTGAGGTCGGGCACGATGAGCAGGTTGTGTATGTCAATGCCGTCGGCACCGCTCACGGCAAAGACGGCGTCAAACCACTTGCCGGGCGTGACCTTGCCGGTCGATGTCACCCAGAACTGTTCGGTCGTAATGGGTTGCCAGGGGCGGTCGGTACGCTGTCCCATGCCGATGAGCATGACGCGGCTGTCGGTCGGCACCCACATCTTGATGTGTACGTATTGGGTCTGCCGGGTCAGGGCAAAGGGTTGGTTCAGGGTGACCATGGCTCCGAAGGTGTTGCTGCCGAAGCGCGAACGCTGTGCGCCGAGCACCTGTGCCGAGGGATTGGGCGCAAAGCCCAGAATGGGGTCAACCGCTGCATCGGGGTTGGCTGTGACCTGTATGTTGCCCTGTCCCTCCAACTGGCCGCCGGCGCGGAAGGGGGAATGTTCCCAAGTGTCGTAGATGGAAATGGCCTTGTAGCTGTCCGCCTGTTCGAAGTCGCACAGCGGGGTTTGTGCCGTTGCTTGGAGCAGCGGGGTGGCCGACAACATCACACCCGCCAAAGCTTTATATAGATGGTTCATGGTGAAGTCGTTTGTGGGTTAGTAGACTGAAACTGTGTGCAACACGGGACAAGCTTTGCTGGCGTTGATAGTGATGCGCAGGGCCTTGGCCTGGAAGCCGGAGCCGTAGCTGTCGGAGGTATTGCCGTTGAGCGGGATGATGCGCTTGTAGCCGATGGTGGTGGTGGCTATGTTCGAGGCGCGGCGCGTGAAGTTCACGCCGTCTTCGCTGGTCTCGACGGTGAATCCCTTGACGCGCTGCCCCAGACGGATGTACTCCATGAGGCTGACATAGCGGAGGGTCTGGGGGCTGTCCCAGCTGAAGGTGAGCGTGGCCTGCACGGTGCCGTCGTTGGTGGCCCAGCAGGTATTCTTGTCGTTGTCGGTCAGGTTGGCTGCCTCGTAGGTCACGGTCTGTCCCGCCGTGCGGGTTTCGGTAGCGGTCACCTGGGCTGTCTGGGCCAGGTCTGTGCCCAACCGTGTCTGCAGCAGGTTGCCGAGCTCCTCCATGCGGGTCACGGTGGCTGCGGGCAGCGAGCCGCTCTTGTCGGGAGGCAGGTTGAGAATGAGTGTGGCGTTGCGGCCAACCGTTTCGAGGTACATCTTGAAGAGGGTCTCCGCGCTCTTCACGCTCTCGCCCGCGTGCCAGAACCAGCCGTGGCTCGTGCCTTTGGCATCGCTTTCGCCGGGATGCCACTGCCAGCCGTTCTCGTTGCCATACTCGCCGTCGCCCATGGCCCAGTTGGTCTCGCCGGCCCAGCCAGCCTCGTTGCCGATCCAACGGGCTTCGCCGCCCACACCCCAGAGGATGATGTCGGGACAGGAGTTGTGGATCGAGTCGCGCAGGTTGGGGATGTCGTAGTAGGTTTGTGCGTTGTCGATGGTACGCAGGGTGTTGGCACCGCCGTAGTAGCCCCGATGGTCACCGCCGGTAGCTCCGTCAAACCACATTTCGAACTGTTTGTTGCCATAGGCTGCCAACTCGGCACACTGTTCGAAGAAGACTTTCTTGGCATAGTTGTCGGTGTACTTGCCGTTCTCATCCTTCTCTCCCCAGTAGGCGCTGTTCAGGTCCCAGGGCGACACATAGAAACCATACTTCATGCCCAGCTCTTCGGCAGCTGCGGCGAAGTCGCGCGGAATGTTGGTGTCGGCACCATAGGTGGTGCCCGAGTTGCCCACGTGGTGGTCGGTGGTCTTGGTAGGCCACAGGCAGAAGCCGTCGTGGTGTTTCACCACGGCGATACCGCCCTTCATGCCGGCTTTTTGTGCGGCTTCGAGCCACTGGCGCGGATTGGGTGCCGCCGTGGGGTTGAAGGTGGAGTTGGCCTCGCTGCCGTCTCCCCACTCGGCGTTGGTATAGGTGTTCATGCCGTAGTGGAAGAAGGCGTAGAACTCTGTTTCGTTCCACTTGAGCTGACGGTCTGAGGGTACGGGGAAGACCGGACGAGGAACGTTCTCAGGATTGTCAAGCACCTGGGGCTTCAAGGTGAGCGTACCTTGTGCCGACAGGCTCGCCGGCCATGCTGCGACCATACACAGGAGGCCGGTCAGGAGTTGGGTTTTTCTCATATTGTTAAAGGTTAGGTTTGTTCGGTATATCAGAAGGCGGCACACGGCGGCCGCCCCCCCCGGTTCAGTCGGCGGGATATTCCAAGTTCTCGCGGGTAGCGCATTCGAGCACCTCGTGCAGATACTTGGCGGCCTCATAGCGGGCCATGGGCAGGTCGTGCAACAGACAGGTGCCGCAGTCGCGCGGCGTTGTGCCCGGCACTTCGCCTTCGAAGTGGGCCACGAAGGCAAAGGTGTCGCGCAGCAGGGGCAGGATGTCGGCCGGAGAGAGGTCGCCCCGCATGAGCAGGTAGTTGCCCGTAAGGCAGCCCATCGGGCCCCAGTAGATGATGCGGTCCTTCCACTGCGGCTCGTTGCGTAGGTAGGTGGCTGCGAGGTGTTCGATGGTGTGGATGGCTCCCTGCCCGAGCACGGGTTCCCGGTTGGGCAGTTTCATGCGCACGTCGAAGGTGGTGATGACTTCATCGCCCACGCGGTCCTTGCGCGACACGTACACACCGCGTTGCAGGCGCAGGTGGTCGATGGTGAAGCTGGGTATTTTCTGCATGATTGGTTCTTTGGGGATTTGGGGAATGGGAGAATAACTGATGGAGGGTTCTTGGAGATTGGGGGGATGGGAGAAAAACTGATTGAGGTCAGGAGGTTACGGACGCTTCGCCCCGAGGGACCATGAGGCTGTCAGGTTACAGTCTGAAGGTAAGCACGCGCGCAGCGAGCTCTAAACCCTCAACTCTTCAACTCCTCAACTCTTCAACTCCTCAACTCCTCAACTCTTCAACTCCTCAACTCTTCAACTCATCAACTCCTCAACTCTTAAACTCTAAACTCTAAACTCCTATATATAATAAGGAGTGTCTCACGCCGTCAAGGCGGCCAGCAGAGCCTGGGTCACGCCAAACGACTTGTCGGCCATCACGTCCCAGAAGTTGAGGTACTGGTCGAAGTGACCTTCGACACCGGGCGTGTCGCTGATGATGCGGAAGCTGAGGAAGGGCACGCCATACAGGTGGCACACCTGGGCCAGCGCACCGCTCTCCATGTCTACGGCCATACCTTCGGGAAAGCGTTGCTTGATGCGGGCCAGCTGCGCAGGGTCCGACACGAACTGGTCGCCGCTGCATATCAGACCGCCCACCACGCGGGTGTCGGTGTGCAGCTGCAGGGCGACCTGCAGGAGTTGAGCGTCGGCCTTATAGTAGAGGGGCAGTCCCTGCACGCGTCCCAGCTCGGTTTCCGGTCCGCAGTCCACGTCATGGTATACCACCTTCGCACCGGCCACCACGTCGGCCACCTGCAAACTCAGATCTATGCCGCCCGCCACACCTGTGTTGACAATGGCGTCGGGCGCAAAGCGGCGAATCAGCTCCACGCCGCCCACGGCAGCATTCACCTTGCCTATGCCGCTCTGCATCAGCACCAGCCGGCTATCGCCGAACTGGCCCGTCACGAACGAGGCCACGCCGTCGCTCACCGTCTGCGGTTGCCGCAACAACCCCGCCAGTTGCTCATGCTCCTTGTGCATGGCATTGATTATTCCTATTGTTCTCATCATATTCTTGGAGTTGGAATAACAAGAGCCGAGGTTGGAGGCGATGGTGCACTGGGAGGGCGGGCTTCCAGCCCGCTTAAGTACATTCTGGCGGGCTGGAAGCCCGCCCTCCCAGCCGTTAGCGCCTCATTTCGGTTTGAACTATTGAATGAAACATCAGTTTGACCTTACTCGTTATATGATAGATAATGCCGCCCGCCACACCTGTGTTGACAATGGCGTCGGGCGCAAAGCGGCGAATCAGCTCCACGCCGCCCACGGCAGCATTCACCTTGCCTATGCCGCTCTGCATCAGCACCAGCCGGCTATCGCCGAACTGGCCCGTCACGAACGAGGCCACGCCGTCGCTCACCGTCTGCGGTTGCCGCAACAACCCCGCCAGTTGCTCATGCTCCTTGTGCATGGCATTGATTATTCCTATTGTTCTCATCATATTCTTGGAGTTGGAATAACAAGAGCCGAGGTTGGAGGCGATGGTGCACTGGGAGGGCGGGCTTCCAGCCCGCTTAAGTACATTCTGGCGGGCTGGAAGCCCGCCCTCCCAGCCGTTAGCGCCTCATTTCGGTTTGAACTATTGAATGAAACATCAGTTTGACCTTACTCGTTATATGATAGATAATGCAAGCGAGAGCAGCACATCTATCTCGCACGAATATTTGGCCGAACACAGTCTATCTGCGGGCAAAGATAGTGCAAGTGAGAGCAATACAAAAGAAAACTCCGCAGGATTTTCTTTTGCTTTGCTGAGCGCAGCCAATCTTCTGCAAAGAAAAAACTGCCACAACGGCGCGTTTCTCAAAAAAAAGGCTTTACTTTGCCCTGCAAACGCAACGCATCTAAAACCCTAACAACAATAACATGTACGGTAAATTTCAAGAACATCTTCAGAACGAACTGAACGCAATCAAGGAAGCCGGCCTCTACAAGCAGGAACGACTCATCGAAGGACCCCAGCAGGCTGCCATCCAGGTGAAGGGACAGGAAGTGCTGAACTTCTGTGCCAACAACTACCTCGGACTGTCGAACCACCCGCGCCTCATCCAGGCTGCCAAGGACATGATGGACCGCCGCGGCTACGGCATGTCGAGCGTGCGCTTCATTTGTGGCACTCAAGACGTTCACAAAGAACTTGAAGCCGCCATCTCCGACTACTTCAAGACCGAAGACACCATCCTCTATGCCGCCTGCTTCGATGCCAACGGCGGCGTGTTCGAACCGCTGCTCACGACCGACGACGCCATCATCTCCGACGCCCTGAACCATGCCTCCATCATCGACGGCGTGCGCCTCTGCAAGGCCAAGCGCTACCGCTACGCCAACGCCGACATGGAAGACCTCGAACGCCAGCTGCAGGCTGCCCAGGAACAGCGCTTCCGCATCATCGTGACCGACGGCGTGTTCTCGATGGACGGCAACGTGGCTCCCATCGACAAGATTTGTGACCTCGCCGAGAAGTACGACGCGCTCGTAATGGTGGACGAAAGCCACTCGGCCGGCGTGGTAGGTGCCACCGGCCACGGCGTGAGCGAGTTCTTCGACACCTATGGCCGTGTCGACATCTACACGGGCACGCTCGGCAAAGCCTTCGGCGGTGCCATGGGCGGCTTCACCACAGGCCGCAAGGAGATCATCGACCTCCTGCGCCAGCGTTCGCGTCCCTACCTCTTCTCCAACTCGGTAGCCCCCGCCATTGTCGGTGCAGCCATCGAAACCTTCAAGATCCTGAAGGAGAGCAACGCCATCCACGACAAGCTGGTGGAGAACGTCAACTACTTCCGCGACAAGATGATGGCTGCCGGCTTCGACATCAAGCCCACGCAGAGCGCCATCTGCGCCGTGATGCTCTACGACGCCAAGCTCTCGCAGGTCTACGCCCAGAAGATGCAGGAAGAAGGCATCTACGTCACGGGCTTCTACTATCCTGTCGTGCCGAAGGACCAGGCCCGCATCCGCGTGCAGATCTCAGCCGGCCACGAGCGCGAACACCTCGACAAGTGCATCGCCGCCTTCATCAAGGTAGGCAAGGAACTGGGCGTGCTGAAGTAAGCGCAGGCCCCTACCCTCCCGCCATTCATCCCTTCACAAGCGTTCAAGGTCCGCCCCCCCGGGGCGCGCCTTGAACGCTTGCTTTTTCGTGCACCCTGCCGCCGCAGGCGTGGACAAATGCAAGCCGCACAGCGGCGCGTGCTGAAAACATGCTGACTTAAAGCCGAGCGACAGCCCGCAAATTGCGCAAAAACGGCCATCCCCAATATCAGATTGTCAGCGAGGCAGAGAAAAGGTTAAAAAAATCAGACATTTGAGAGCGAAGGCTTTGCCGTTAATTATTTATGCCCTATTTTTGCAGCGGTTAGTACTTTCCCCGTGCCCGGCACTCCGTCTGGCAGGGCAAGGCCTGGGACTGTAAGAGGGGCTCCTCCCGCCAAGCCACACATTGGCGCAGCGGCGCGCACCTCCGTCCGCCCCGAAGCGGCGCAGTCCCCCACACACCAACTAAACCAGACCATCCGGCCCTCCTGCCTGCGGGCGGGCCGCACGGCAGGCTCCGGCGCAGGCCGCGCCACGTCCGTCCCCGTGTCCGGCACTGCGTCCCGACACAACGAGACAGCAACCTGACCGTCCACCCCGGCATATACTTTCACACGCATTGTGTCGCTTTCAACCCAAAGGGCGCAATGTGTGGAAGAGTGTTTATATGTAGTCAACCTATTCCAGCAAGCATTGAAAGAAACGTTTAATTAAATGGTATAAAACATGAAGAAAAAGTTAGTGCTTTTGGGAGCAGCCACCCTGCTCTCGGCAGCCACTGCTTCGGCACAAAGCCGGGTAACCGGCCGCGTCACCGATTCACACGGCGAACCTGTCATGGGTGCCACAGTGCGCATCCCTGGCACAAAAATCGTGACCACCACCGATGCGAAGGGTAACTTCAAGTTGCAGAACGTGCCCGCTTCGGCCAAGAAGATTGTGGTGTCGTACATCGGTATGCAGGCCACAACCGTAAGCGTAGCCGGCAACGTCGACGTTGTCCTGAAGGAGAACGAACTCGGCGAGGCTGTAGTGATCGGCTACGGTACGGCCCGTAAGATCGGCACCGTAGTCGGTTCAGTCAAGAAGGTAGGCAGCGAGCAGGTGTCTGACAAGCCCGTGGCCAACGTGGCCGACGCCCTCCAGGGCAAGGTGGCCGGTCTGCAGATTGCCTCTAACTCGGGCGACGCCGGCGAAATGGGCGACATGAGCATCCGCCTGCGCGGTGTAGGTTCGCTCGGTGCCGGCAACGAACCCCTGGTGGTTATCGACGGCGCACCCGCTTCGTCCAGCGCACTGGCCATGCTCAACGACCGCGATATCGAGAGCATCACCACGCTGAAGGACGCCTCGGCTACCTCTATCTACGGTTCGCGTGCCTCCAACGGTGTCATCTATGTGACCACCAAGCGCGGACGCTCCAACGAACAGGCCCGCATCACCGTCGCACAGCGCGTGGGCTGGAGCCAGTTGGCCAACGGCATCGGCAACCCGATGAACGCCACCGAACTTCTTCAGTTCCAACTCGAAAACGGAATCATCCAGGCCGACAAGTATGAAGAGTACAAGCTGCACGGCGCCAACACCAACTGGCAGAAGTACTTCTTCGACAACTCGGCTCCCATGTACACCACCGACTTCTCCATGCAGGGAGGTTCGGGCAACACGACCTACTTCGTATCTGCCTCTTACCTGAAGCAGAAGAGCTTGACGCGCGTGTCCCACTTCGACCGCTACACCGTGCGCACCAACCTCGACACGAAGCCCAAGGAATGGCTTGCCTTCGGTATCAAGCAGAGCATTGCCTACACCGACCGCCGCTCTGACGAATGGACGAACTCCAGCGAAGACTTCCGCAACAGCGCGCAAAACTCCATGGTTTCGTCCTACATGTACCCCGCCTACTGGGATCCGTACGATCCTGAATACCGCGAGGAGCACAAGATTTACGGCGGCAACTTGTACGACTTCCAGTACCTCCAGCGTCTCCGCCCCAGCCAGACCAACGACGTGGTCTACAGCGGTGTGGCCTACGCCCAGATCACTCCGCTCAAGGGACTCACCGTGAAGTCGCAGCTCGGCCTCTATGCCGCCGACTCGCGCACGTCACAGTACATGTACCAGTCGATGCCCGGCGCCGAAACGGGTTGGGCCTACGAAGGACATGGCCGCTCGGCACAGTGGACCATCACCAACACCGCCGAATACAAGTTCGACATCCAGAACGACCACCACGTGATCCTGCTGGCCGGTCAGGAAGGCATCAAGAGCACCTACAAGGCATTTGGCATACAGGGTACCGGTACGACCGACGACCGCCTGCCGACCCTGGGCAACGTGACCGAAGGCAGGAAGCCCAGCTACAGCTCCTACACCAACGAGTACCTGTCATTCTTCGGCCGTGCCGACTACAACTACAAGGAGAAGTACTACGCCAACTTCACCGTGCGCAACGACCAGTGCTCGCGCTTCGGTAGCAAGAACCGCTCGGCCAACTTCTACAGCGGCGGTCTGATGTGGAACATCATCAGCGAGGACTTCATGGCCGAAACCCGCGGCTGGCTCTCCGCCCTCCAGCTGAAGGTCAGCGTAGGTTCGACGGGTAACTCCTCGATCGGCAACTACGAGAGCCTCGGCCTCATCGGTACCACACAGTACCTGGGCCAGAGCGGCTGGCTCCTCTCTCAGCCCGCCAACGAAGAGCTGGGCTGGGAAACCCAGATTCAGACGAACGTCGGCGTGATGGCCCGCTTCTACGACCGCGTGAACCTCGACGTGAACTTCTACCACAAGAAGACGAAGGACATGCTCATGGGTGTGCCCCTTCCCCACACCACCGGCTTCGCAAGCCAGACGATGAACATCGGTTCGATGTCGAACAAGGGTGTTGAAATCGAAGTGAGCGTCGATGCCCTCCGCACCCGCGACGCCTACGTCACCCTCTACGCCAACTACGCCTACAACACGAACAAGATTGACGAGCTCTTCTACGGCTACCAGGAGTGGCCCATGCTCAACTACCTGCTCAACTACGTGGTAGGCGAGAGCCTCAACTACTACATGCCCATCTACGCCGGTGTCGACAAGAACGACGGTGCCCCGATGTGGTACAAGGTAGGCCACAACGGCAAGCCCGGCCATGAGTACAACCCCGAAACGATGACCAAGTCCTACAGCGACGACCTCTACCAGAACACGGGCAAGCAGCGCTTCACCCCCCACTCGGGCGGTTTCGGCCTTGCTGCCAGCTGGAAGGGCTTCACGCTGAACGCCGACTTTTCGTTCATGCTGGGCAAGTACATGGTCAACAACGACTACTTCCTCGCAGCCTCGTCAGGCAACGCCAAGAACGGCCTCAACCAGGACCGCGACATGCTCAACATCTGGAAGAAGCCGGGCGACCTGGCCGAACTTCCCGGATTCCAGTATGACGTGCAGTTCGACACCCACGTGCTCGAAAACGCGTCTTACATGCGTCTGAAGAACCTGTCGCTCTCCTACGACCTGCCCCAAAACTGGATGCGCGCCACCCGCTTCTTCCAGAACGTGCGCCTCAACGCCACGGCCCGCAACCTCTGGACCGTCACCAACTACCGAGGTGCTGACCCCGAACTCGACTCCAACCTGGCCTTGGGTAACTACCCCTCGACCCGTCAGTTCACCCTGGGCGTAGAAGTGACCTTCTAACAGACTTAGTCGACAGCCGCCGCCCACAACGCAACGCCTCCATGCGGAGCCTGCGGCGCGGCCCCTGCTACTATTCACCCTTAACAAACAAAATGAAATGAACAAATATATATTGAAAACCCTGTTGTGCTCGGCACTGGCCGCCACCATGCTGACCTCGTGCGAGCTCGACCAGTTCCCCGAGACCTCGCTGCCGGCCGAAAAGTCTTGGAAGTACGTTTCGGATGCCACCAACTACCACGTGGGCATCCTGGCCTACCTGCGCAGTGCCAGCACGGCCGGACGCACGGTGTCTGAAGTGCAGAGCGACCTGTTCAACCTCCGCACCACCGGCACGACCTACGACCTGTACCACAACTGGCGCTTCACCTCGTCGACCACCGACGGCGACGGCTGCTGGTCGACCAACTACGGCATGATCTCCAACGCCAACCACGTCATCAACAACATCGACAAGATCGAGGTGGAGGAAGGCTCCAACGACGAAGCCCTGCTCAAGATGTACAAGGCCACGGCCTACTTTGCCCGCGCCTATGGCTATGCCAACATGGTGACCCGCTACTGCAAGGCGTATGACCCCGCCACGGCCGACGAGACCCTGGGCCTGCCCCTCGTGACCACGGTCGACGTGAACGCCCGTCCCGCCCGCGCCTCGCTGGCTGACACCTACAAGCTCATCTGTGAAGACCTGGCCAAGGCCGAAGAGCTGTTTGAGGACAAGGACAACACCGACTACTCGGCTCCCAACTACAACGTGGCCAAGGCTCTCGAAGCCCGCGTAAGCCTCCAGATGAAGAACTACGAGAACGCCGTGGCTGCCGCCAAGGAACTCTTTGCCAAGTATCCCCTCTCGGCCGACAAGAACGAGTTCAAGTCACTCTGGATGGAAGACTTCGGCACGGAACTGATCTACGAGCCGCAGCAGACGGTCGATGAGCGCGGCTCCATGTACAGCCTGTACATCAGCTTCAGCACGCAGCTCAACACCTACAGCCCCGAATACCTGCCCACGCAGGGTCTGATTGACCTGTATGAAAAGAGCGACATGCGCAAGTCCTTCTTCTTCGCCAAGACGGGTGCCGCTGCCGGCGACATCGTCGACGAGAGTGCCTACATCCTGACCAAGTTCCCGGGCAACGAGGCACTGAAGCAGACCGGACAGTATGAGTACTACAACATGACCAAGGCCTTCCGCATTGCCGAGATGTACCTCATCGCCGCCGAGGCCCAGTACCGCATCGATGGCACAGGCGCCGACTACCTCAACCTGCTGCGCACCAACCGCAAGGCTTCGGAGCTCAAGCTGACGGGCACGGCTCTCTTTGCCGAAATCAAGAATGAATGGGCACGCGAAATGTGCGGCGAAGGCTTCCGCCTGGAATGCCTGAAGCGCTGGGGCGACCCCTGCGTGCGCATGGCCCCGCAGGCACTGGCCGCTGGCTTCCTCATCAGCCAGGCCGGCTACACCGACCAGAATGCAGCCGCCGACAACTTCCGCTGGGTATGGGAGATTCCCTCCAACGACCTGAAGGCCAACAAGAACCTGGTACGCAACTGGCCGACCGAACAGTAATCCAACTTCAAACCATACAGCAATGACTAAATACATCAAGAACCTGCTGGCCTTCACCGTTGCCGTACTTGCCACCGCCTCGTGCAACGACAACTTCGAAGAAGGACCCAAACAGATACTGTACCCCAACCGTCCTGACCTGGGCGTGCTGGTGAATGACTACACGGCTGACGGCGGCACCGCCTACACCGTAAACATCACGCTGAACGAGGCCGGCGACACCGTGTGTGACGTGACCACGCTCAACACCGCCAATGGCCGCGCCAACGTGTTCAGCCAGGGCAAGGTGAGCTACAACCCCGAAACGGGTGTAATGAAGGCGGAATACGACGAGTCCATGTACGAAACGCCCGCCCTCATCACCGTGTCCTACAAGAACAACCTGCAGAAGATGACGGTCAACATCTACGCCGTCGATGGCGGCAAGCTGTCTGACAAGGACGTGTTCACCGCCGTGAAGGGCGAGAAGATCTCGTACTTCGGCGACTGGCAGCTGTCGGACGGCCGCATCGTCTCGCTCAACACTGACTACTCCGTCACCTGTGAAATCGACGAGGACAACACACTGACCGGCAAGTTCGAAGAACAGGCCAACGGTGCCAAGATCACGCTGGGTGACGAGGTCATCGTGCTGACCACCGACGCACAGGGCCGCACCTACGACAACCTGTCGGGCAGCGAAGGCAGCTACGCCACCCACATCCTGACGCAGCCCAAGAATGACTGGTACGAACTCGCTATCGGTAACTACATCAGCTGGCTCTTCGCCTCCGACGGCCAGGGCACCGAGTATCCCTACGAGTGCGTGCTGGAATATTCGCCCAGCCGCGAAATGGGCCGCATCAGCGGTTGGCTCGAAGGCCTGCGCCCGCAGGATCTCACCTTCTACTGGATTATCGACGACAGCAAGGTGACCCCCGCCGAGAAGATGTTTGGCACGAGCTATTCACACACGCAGGACGGCCAGAACCTGGGTGAAGTCTACGCTGTGCCAGTTGCCATCGACGAAGCAGGCAACACCGCCGTCTTCGAGGACAACATCTTCTACTTCGGAACCGAGTACGCCATCCCCGGTGTAGGCTCCTTCGGTTCCAACATCGACCGCTTCGAAATCACGTTGCGCCTGGATGAAAATTAGCCATCCGGGGCCAACGGACCATAACCCCAAGGGGGCTGTACCGCACACGCGGCACAGCCCCCTTTTGTTGTACGCACACCAGCACACGGCCCGTGCGCCACGCCCACCGGAAAGGTCGCCCCCCGAAGGCAATGCCCCCGAACGGCGACAAGCACAGCGAAGCGTGCCGACAACTCGGCACATACGACGAACAACTCGGCACATACGTTGAACAACTCGGCACTTGGAAAATCCCAAGTGCCGAGTTGTTTTTGCGTAGCGGGGAACAATCGAGCGCCATGCGCGCCCGTATATATAGAACGCCGTCGGTTTTACAGGAAGTTCAAGGGCGGGCTGGAAGCCACGCCCTCCCAGTCCGGGAGCTTCAGGTCCGCACGTTGTCAAACCTATTGCCAAGC
>CAMBOH010000024.1 GCA_945869305.1 uncultured bacterium | reverse complement strand
TAACACTATACGCTTGACATTACCGCCTACCCACCGGAATAATCCGCTGACCCCCCTGAAGGGGCAAAAGCGTCAGAACACAAGCGTTTCGTATCCATGCTTTTGCCCTTGCAGGGCGCACTTCATCGCCTCAACCCACCCAGGGCGATGCCCTGGGCTATGCGCTTGTTGCCCCTTCGGGGCGCTCCTTGAACGCTTGTTTCCCTTTAGGGATCGTCCTTTTTTACTTGCGAAACTTGAATAATCTCTGTTTTTTTTGTACCTATACCAACGAGGTGTAGAGCTAATGGGTCTCATTGGTAAATAACGGCTGGGTGAGCAGGCACAGGCATGGGGCAGTGGAAAAACAATGGCCACCAGCATTCAGGGCGAGGGATTTCAGTCCGTGCCTTGAATGCTGGTGGTCAAGTCTGATTGCGTTTTGGAAAACTCGAGTCAGGTTAAGGGGTAACCTGAACTAGAGTTGCTTATTTCTTGCTGCACTGCTTGCTGCAAGCCTTCTTGTCGCAGCTTTGCTTCTTGCTGCACTTCTTAGCGCATTTCTTGTCGCATTTCTTGTCGCATTTCTTGTCGCACTTCTTGTCGCCTTTTTTCTGGCAGCATTCAACGTTATCCTTCTTGCAGCAGGTTTTCTTGGCAGGAGTTTGGGCGCAAACGTTGAGCGCGAAAATGGCGGTCAGCGCCATCAGCATCATCTTCTTCATAGGGATTCAGTGTTTTTGAAAGGTTCGTAATGTGATTATCGGCTGCGAAGGTACGGCATACTGTCCATTGCGGCGGTATACGGAAGGCTAATAAATTACAAATTATCCTGTTTGTCGTGTGTTTTGATGGTTTTGTCTCGGAAAATGAGTCTGTACCTTCCCCGCTGATGGCTCATGGCGCGTGGAAGGTTGACACCGTCTGCAGGAAAAGTTTGCACTGGTTGGAAGGCAGAATAGGGCGCGGTAGCCAAAAAACTTCTGGCACGCACCGAAAAAGTCGAGCTGTGTCGCTTGTCCAACAGCAAGTTTCCCCTATTTTTGCAAACAGCTTCCCCTTTCTGAACTTTGGTCTACCCCTTACTGTATAATATCTATGAAAAAGAAGAACTTCATTTTGAGTCTTGGTGCCCTGCTGCTCCCCTGGACAGCCATGGCACAATACACCATTTACCCTGTGCCCCAACAGCAGGTGGCAGGTACAGGGACGGCCAGCATGGGCCAGCAGGTAACGGTGGTGTGTGGTGATGGCATCGACAGCTACACCCGCGACCGTGCCGAGCAGATACTGACGGAACACGGACTGCAGCCCGTGTTTGCCGATGCAGAAGTGGCCGGCACCGCCCAGCTCTTTCTGGGCATCAATGGCAGCGGAGATGCGGCCGACGTGCAGGCCACGCAGCTCAACCTCAGCCGCGACGTCTTCTCTCTGGCCGACAAATATGACCGTCATGTGCTTTCGCTCACTGCCGATGCCGACGGCAAGGCCCGTGTGGTGATTGTCGGCGAACATACCGACGCCGCCTTCTACGGCCTGGCCTCGTTGGAACAGATGCTCGACAACGGTACGGACCAGATGCCCTGCGTCTGCCTGAACGACTATGCCGACCTCAAGAGCCGTGGCATCGTCGAAGGATATTACGGCTATCCCTATGCCGTGGCCGTGAAGAAGGACCTGATGCGCTTCATGATGCGCTACAAGATGAACACCTACCTCTACGGCGCCAAGAGCGATCCCTACCACTCCGAAAAGTGGAAGGAGGCCTATCCCGCCTCGCTGACCGCCGAACAGGAAAAGAACGGCTGGATGTCGCAGGACATGATCAGCGAGGTGAGCGAAGTGTCCCACCAGACGAAGGTCAACTTCATCTGGGCCATACACCCGGGCAACGACTTTGTCTACAGCAATACCGTGGTCAACGATATCATGGGCAAGTACGAAAAGATGTACAGCCTCGGCGTACGTCACTTTGCTGTGTTTGTCGATGACGTGGGCGTGCCCAGCGCCGATGCCGACCTCAAGGCCAACGCTGACCACCTGACCGAGTTACAGCATGCCATAGAGAACAAGTGGAACACGCCCGATGCCCTGCCGGCCGATACGGTACGTCCGCTCCACTTTGTGCCCCAGATTTACTGCACCTCCTTCGCTTCGAGCAGCGATCAGTACAACCGCTTCTTCCAGGCGTTGGCCACCACACCGTCCAACGTGACCATCTACACCACGGGCAACGCCGTGTGGTCGGTGCCCAACAGTCAGGACCTCGCTACACCCCGTGCCCAGTTGGGGCGCAGTGTTGCCTGGTGGTGGAACTATCCGTGCAATGACAATGCCGACGCGCAGATATATCCCATGGACACTTATTCCAACTTCTACGATATGCCCGAAGTGTGGGCCAAGGCCACGCTTCCCGCCTCGCTCGACAACGGACTGGGTGTGGTGAGCAACCCCATGCAGCAGGGTGAGGTGGCCAAGACCCCCCTGTTCAGTGTGGCCAACTATGCCTGGAACAATGACGGATTCGACAACCAGACCTCGTGGGAAGCATCCTTCAAGGCCGTGTTGCCCGGCAATCCCGAGGCGCAGGCCGCCTACCGCTACGTGGCACCCTATCTGCGCTACAACAACCTGGACGACCTCTCCACCTTGGTAGCCGCCTACAAGAAGAGCGGAGACAAGTCCGAACTCACGGCCCGTATGGAGGAGCTGGTCAGACAGTGCGACGTGCTGGTGGCCCTGAAGGACTCGCCCGTCGACGGCGAAGCCCTGCTCTATACGGATCTGGCACCCTGGCTGCTCAAGCTGCGTGCCATGGCCGCCGTCACGCGCGACATGCTCGCTACAGCCGAAGGTGAGGCAGGCGACGACAGCCGCTGGCTGGAGTACGTCGATGAGGTGAAGCGTGTGGAGTCACTCTCTACTGCCGAAGAGTTCAAGGCCTACGCCCTGGAGGGCATGGGCAGCGGCATCAGCACTTCGGTGCGCATAGCCCTGCCTTCGGTCACAGTGCTGATGCCCTTTGTGCAGTACATGAAGGAGCACGCGCTCGACGGCTACATCGAGCAGGCCGAACAGCCCACGCGTCCTGTCTATGTGAGCAACGTGGAGGGAAGCAGGGGCACGCCCGCCGTCAATGGCGAACAGATCTATGTGGCCCAGTCCAAAGCCTACACGCTCAACAAGGGTGACTGGATGGGCGTGCAGCTGGCCCAGCCGACCCTCCTGACGCGTATCACAGTGGCCGACACCCTGTTGGCCAACCATACCGTAGTGATGAGTGCCGACGGAAAGCAGTGGAAGCGCGTCGCCGAAGCCGATTTCGCCCCCGAGGGCTATGTGCGCTTCCTGGGCGTAGTCAACGACACCGAACAGCCCCAGTCCGTCAAGTTGGTGAAGAAGTCCCTGAGCCTGTACAGGCGAGCTGAGGCCCAGGTGGAGGAAGCCACTATTCCCGAAGGCAATATCTGGGACAACCACGGCGCCGGACTGATGTACGACGGAGACCTCACCACCTTTGTCTGCCTCAACCGCAACCAGCAGTCGGGCGACACCTACGTGCTGAAGCTCACCGAGAGCCAGCCCATTGAGCGTGTGCGGGTGGCCGTGGGCACCGTCAACGGCGACTACATGACCGAAGGCCGTGTGCAGATTTCGAAGGATGGCACGAAGTGGACGTCGCTCAAGATGCTCGGCACCGACAACGTGGCCTATTCGCTCACCTACCCGCAGTGTGTGACCTATTCCGACGAGGTGAACACCTGCCTCTTCGACGGTGCAGGACAGACGGCCCAGTACGTGCGCCTCTACCTCAACAAGCCCAATACCGCCAAGTGGCTGCGCCTCTACGAAATCGAGGTGAACGGAGAAGGAACCTTCACGCAGAGCAAGATGGAGGACGCACTGGCCTTTGCCTATCCGCAGGTGAATGACGGCAATGCCTCCACCTCTACAGCCCAGGCTCCCGTGAGCGGTGAAGGCGGTTGCTTCACTTACTACTTTCAGGAGTACAGCCTGTTGGAGGGTCTCACGCTCTACTGTGACCCTGCTACGCTCGACCAGACAACGATGGAGCTGAGTGTCGATGGCGAATCGTGGGCCGCACGTAGCTTCGACGGCTCGACCGGCGTGGTACGCCTGCAGTTTACAGCCGACGAAGCTGCCGCCAAAGCCCTGCGCATCAGCTGGAAGGGCACAACGCCTCCTGTCATCTACGAGATTGTCGAACAGTCAGATGATGCCCGCAAGCCCGTGGTCACGCGGATAGGAACAGTGTCTCAGTCCTCCGCTCCCGACGGCGTGTCGCTCACGTTCCGTGCAGGCCGCCTGTTGGCACAGGCCGAGCAGGGCATTGAGCAGATTGAGGTGTACGACACGGCGGGCCGCCTGTTGGTAAGCCAGCAGCTCCACGGAACGGCCCAGGCCGTAGTCCCTGTGGTTCGTCAGGCAGCGCAGCAGTTGGTTGTCAAGGTAAAGCTGCCCGGCGGTAGCCGCGTGTATAAGGTACAGTTTTAGTCTGGGGCCTATAGTTTAGAAGGGGCAAAAGCATGCCCCTCCTTTTTGGAGAAGATATACTTACTTGGCCAAGTAAGTATATCTTCTTTTGAAAGTAAGTATATCTTCTCCGAAAAGTAAGTAGTACTCACGTTTCGCAAGTTGAATCAGAGAATAAGCGCAAGCGTTCAAGGCACGCCCCGAGGGGAAACATGCGTTCAAGGCACGCCCCGAAGGGGCAACGAACGCATAGCCCAGGGCAGCGCCCTGGGTAGAATGAGGCGATAAAGTGCGCCCTGCAAGGGCAAAAGCGTTAGGAGACAAGCTTTGTTTAGAGATGCTTTTGCCCTTGCAGGGCGCATTTGCGGCGGCTAATCTACCCAGGGCGTTGCCCTGGGCTATGCGCTTGCTGGGCCTTCAGCCCGCTCCATGTACGTTTGTCAGCTACAGGTGAACACTTGCGAAACTTGAGTAAGTAGTATGGCTCCGGCGAATAGACCTTATTTTTTTTCTGGCTGGCATATAATCTTCGGCGCGCATCTTTGCGGGTACGATAATAGTTCTTATATTTGCAGCGTCTTTCTGCCAGAAGGATTTAGGAGGGCATAGGCTATCTTCACAGTGGCCCCTCCACGGTTTCCTAAACTCACGCCGGTTGTTGCAACGTCTTCTCGGTCTGTTGCAATGGGTGATGGGGGCAGAAAGTCTTTTTGGGTTGGCGTTTATCTGACGCCTTGTTGCTGACATCGCGAAATCTAGCAGTTTCCATTCCGTCACGTAACATGGCAACGATAGATGCCCATGGGGTGTTTATATCAACACCTGACCTGCATACCGTGCACTTTGTTGTGACAACAAGGTGAGCGGTGTGCGGTTATGGATGTGTATATGAATATCGGCGTGGGTTTCTGTACGTTGCTCGTTCTTGACGGAAGGGCATGCTAGAGCCTCGCGAAGTGGAACGAGTGGCTAAGTCAGACTATCCACGCTTTTTGCTTATATATACAAACCATAACCTTCCGTTATGAAACTCTTCATCACATCGCGCAACGGCATAGAGGTGATCAATCTCGACAAGGTAGTCTATCTGAAGGCCGACGGCAACTACACCGATTTCTATTTCTGTGATGGCAAGGTGCGTCCTCACCTCTCCACCCTGGCCGTTTTCGATGAAGCCATCACTGCGCGTTATGCTTCGGCC
Source organism: uncultured bacterium (assembly GCA_945869305.1). Classification (GTDB taxonomy): domain Bacteria; phylum Bacteroidota; class Bacteroidia; order Bacteroidales; family Bacteroidaceae; genus Alloprevotella. Next base: position 19,688 of record CAMBOH010000024.1, on the reverse strand, counting down.
GACAAGCCTTCTCCGTTTTTCCGCATGGGCCGCAGCTATGTCATCAACGTCAGCTATGTCACTTCGGTGAATTTGGTCAACAGCGTGCTGGTGTTCGACAGCGAGACTGTCAAGCCGGTAGTTGTGACGAAGAACCAATTGAAGTCGTTGCGCGACTTTGTCGCAACGTTTTACCATTTGTCCGCTCAGCCTTAGCCACTGGGAGGGCGGGCCTCTGGCCCGCCAAATATTATAGAGCGGGCTGGAAGCCCGCTCTCCCAGTGCAGCACCGCTACGTGCTGGCATGAACAGGGTTGCGAGTAACAAGCATTCAAGGCACGCCCCGAAGGGACATCTGCGTATAGCTCAGGGCAGCGCTCTGGGTAGGTTGACCGTCGCCCCTCCGGGGCATGCCTTAAACGCTTGGGTGAGGTGCTAACGGCTGGGAGGTCCGGCATGAACAGGCCGTTTTAGTTCTCTGCCTAAACAATAGCCGCTTATTCCGCCGTTTCAAAAAATTGTTCAAATAGTCATACCTTGCTGTTCAAGTACTCACCCCGCCGCCTCACACGGTGAGCACCTTTAGTTACCTGTCCATAGTCTGTTCTTGGTCTAAATTTGCACAGGAAAATAGGCTTGTGTCCAGTCCGCTCTTCGAATTATATTGAGATGAGTTGATGTGGCTTCGCCGTTATTTTCGCTGGAATCAAACAATAATCACAATAATCACAAGTAAAACTAATTGAACAGATTATGAAGACAAAGGTTATGCTTTCTCTTGTAGCCATGACGTCCGCGCCTATGGCTGCGTTTGCCGATGCTGACATCTCTTCGCAGGTCGGTCAGGAAGTGGGCGATTGGACTAAGTCTGGCGAAGACCTGAAGCTGGAAGGGGACATCTTTATTTCTACAGATGGCTCTGATATCAGCCAGGCCATCGGTACACTGGTGCCTGGAAAGTACCTTCTCAGTGCTGCGACGTTGGAAAACGCCAAGCTGTATGTCAATGGCAGCGAACTCGTTGAGGGCGCGTTTGAGTTGGCGCAGGAGCAGCAGGTGACCATCACGGTGAAGGCCGTTGAGGCTGGAAAGCAGTTCAAGGTGGGAGGTTTCAACCTTAAGCTGGATTTCGACTTCAAGGCTGAGTACGACATGCTTAACCTCAGGCTTTCTAAGGCTGCCAACCAGTTGAAGCCTAACTCGACAGACTTCTGGGAACAGGAACTGCTCGATGAATACCAGAACGAACTCGCCGTTGACATCGCCAAGGTGAAGGACGGCAGCACTGACTCCTATAATATATATAAGGAGTACAAGCTCTACCAGCAGCCTTCGGTAATCGAAAGCCGCATTGCCACGTTTGCAGGGAATGTGACTGCCGCTTTGGCCAACAAGAAAGCCAATGATTATGCTACAGAAAAATTGGCCGAGGTACAGTCTGCATGGAACGCTTTGAAGGCCGATTTGGATGATGCCAGCCAAACAGCTAAGGACGTCTATACCACCAAGGTTGAAGCCATCAAGAGCGATTTGGATAACGAGATAGCCGCTGTGAAGGCAGCCCATGAAGGCAAGTCTGCAGCCGCTGACTATGCAGAGGCTACTGTCGATGCCAACTGCAAGGCTTTGAACGACCGCATCCAGGAAGCAAAGAATGGCATTAGTATCGCTAATGCCAACAGTGCCGCCTATGGCGAAGTGAAGAAGATGGTCGATGATGCTACGAAGCTGTATGACGTTAAGGTTCAGGAATTGGTGGATTTCATCGTGGACGATGAAGCCCAGAACAGCTACGAAAGCCTTCTTCAGCTCGCACAGACCCGGCTGGCTGCAGAATATGCCAAAATCATGGAGGCAAATGCTGCCAACACGCCAGAAAAGGCTGACGATTATAAGGAAGCGAATGTAGCTCTCATCAATGGAGCTACCGCGCAAATCGAGGCATTAACTGTCGCATACGAGGTAAGATACACCAACTATAAGAATGCCTATGGTGATGTAAAGCTTACGCTCGAAGATGAAGTCAGTAAAATCGAAACGGGCTTGAAGGAAATTCAGCTCACCGAGTCCGATGCTGCTAGGTTCGAAGCTGCTATCGAGGAAATCAAAGGAATGATTCAGACAGTAAAGAGCAGCTTTGCCGCCGCTATGGCTGCGGACAAGGATGTGCCTGACTATTCAGACTCCAAGGATGAGATTCTGAGTAAGATTGCTGAACTCGAGTCTGCAACAGATCCCGTCTTGGATAACTACTACGCTCATCAGGCCACAATGAATACGCTCGATGCGCTGGAGACGGAGCTCAAAAAAGCCAACGAGACTGTCAATGCCTTGAAGTCTGAGAAGGGCGAGTACGCAGCTGCACGTCGTTGGACTACCACGCCCGAAGAATTGCAGAAGGCCATTGATGGTTATCGCGAGGCTGCCGTAGCTAAATATAAAGAGGGCGAGGCAGCAAGCTATAGTTTCGACGCTGCTCAGGTTGAGAAGGACATCGAAGCCTATGTACAGGCTGCTAATGATGCCTTGGCTGAATTCGATCGAGTGGCAGATGCCATTGCCGAGTGGGAAAAAGGCTTGGCAGCCATCAAAGCATACATTGCCGAGGAGGACTATAGCGTAACGGATGCTGCTGGTGAGACTTATGGTACAAAGATCGGCAATATCCAGAAGGCCATCGATGATCTGAAGGCTGAGCTGGATGCTGCTTTGGCTTTGGAGGACAGTGAACATGCAGATGCATTGGGTAATATAGTTCTGAGTGAGCCTGCTGAACTGACGAGTATCATTCAGGAAACGTTCGAAGATGACAAGGCGAACTATCAGGGCAACATCAACCTGAATGCCGTGCGGCTCCAGCGCACGCTGCTGGTCAACCGCATCAGCAGTGCTCTAAGTGCACTCAACGATGACATGAAGAACAAATACAATAAGGAGGCACTTGGCAATAGTTATGAAGAACTAGATAATTCGTTCGAGCGTATTAGTATGAGAATGTCCATGTTATATATCCCTGAAGCAGAGGACATCACCAAGGAAAATGCGGTCGAAAAGCGTGAGGAGCTCAATGCGTTGAATGCCGAAATGGACAAGATTATGTCCGACCTCGACAAGCTGAAAGCAGATGCCGACGTGATTGTAGCCAAGGTGAAAGCCAATAATGACAAGTACGATGAGCTGGGTAAGGTCATCAGTGGCTTGAAGGAGTCGGCGAAAAAGGTTGAGTCCGAGAATAAGGACACCGAAAGAACCGATGAGTTTAAGGGCTACTACGATGCCATTCAAACAAGCATTACGACCTTGGAGGGCAAAATCACCACTTCCAAGAGCAATGAGACGCTCGTAGCAGACTATACGGGTACTGAAGAAACGTCGGGCTATCAGAAGACGATTGAAGGCATCCAGACTGAAATTGCTGCCAAGGTTGAACTGGCCATAGCTTCGACTGCCAACTGGAATGCCTGGATAGTTCAGGCGAGAGAGTTCGACAGTGCAAAGTTCTTCGATACATCCATTGCTGCGAACGGCCGCATTGAAAAAGCCAAGGCCGATATCAACGCCATTGCTAACGCAGGTTCTACTCCCAATGCCGGACAAACTTACTTCCTGGGCTTGGTGGGTGAATACGAAACACAGGCCAATACGCTCAAGGCCAATATCAAGGCCAAGTATGATGAGCGGAAATCTGTTGAGTATGCAAGCACTGTCACCTCAACGATTGCAACGCTGAAGGATAAGATTGTCAAGGCCGTGACCGATGCCAAGAACAACGAGGATGCACACAATCAGCAGGTTGAGGCTCAGGTTGATGCCCAGGCTGAATGGACGAGCGTTTATGACCGCCTGTCGGCAGAGGACAAGAGTACCCAGATTCAGACCTGGTTGGACAAGCTCACCGAAATCCAGCTGGCCATCAACGAGCTGAACGAAACCGTTGAGAGCAACTTCGCTACAGGCGACTGCTATGGTTCGGATGCAGCGGAGAAGTACACGCAATACAAGGCCAGCATCCGCAGCATCAAAACGCAGTGGGAAGACCCCGAAGGTTATGACAAGTTCCTTGCTCAGGACAACTTCGACCGCTACAACCGCTTCAACGATGCCATTGCCGAAACCAAGAGAGCCTTCGATAAGGCTGTAACAAGTCTCGACAAGTTCTTGAACATCGTGGATGAGGAACTCAAAGTTGATTTTAAGAATGTGCTGGAGGCCAACAGGGCCATCTACGAATACAACCAGAAGATTCGCGACTTGAAGGCCAAGGTCAACGAGGCTTATACAACCGCTTGTGACACTTCGAAGGGCGTATACGACTTGGAAGAAAGCTACAAGAAGGAGGCCGACGCTTACACGGAGGATATCAACAAGATTTACGATGTCTGCATCGCCAAGTTGAATGCCGAATCGAAGACGCTGCTCGATGATGCCCTTAGTGGAGCTAAAGATGACTTGGATTTCTACGAAGCAAAGATAGAATCTTACAAGGAAAGTGTACGCGAAGCTGCATTCTCGGATGTGAAGGGTATTATTGCTAAGGCTGAGTTGTACAAGACAGATCCCGAACTGGCTGTCAAACTGGCAGGAGGATTCCTCAAAGAACTGCGTGATGCAGGCAATTTGTTGCCCGCTGGTCTGGAAGCAGCAGCCCAGGCTCAGTATGATGAATTGGTTGCTGAACTCGATGAAGAGATTAAAGCCAATCGTGCAGAGCTTCAGCGTTACATAGGCAACAAGGTGCTCGCTGCCTCTTACCTGGAGAAGTACAACGAAGCCGTTGCCGAATATGTCGAGAAGGCCGAAACCGGTCTCAAGGCTGTGGGTAGTGCTGCCAAGGAAGCCAAGAATATGTATGAATCAGGCTTAGCCGCAGTTGAAAAGCTGATTGTTGACTTCAAGGCCAATGACGGTTATTCCTCAGTAAAGGATGATTTCTCCGAGAGTTTTGAGGCTTATGAAGCACTGCAGGTTACCTTCAGCGAGGTGAAGGCCGAGCTGGGTAAGTTGCAGGAATACGCTTCGGGCTATGTGGCTGTCAACGTCAAGATTGCCGATATTCAGCAGAAACTCGAAACCCAGATTTCAAGGGTAGAGGAGGCTAAACTGGTTGGTACGGTTCACACTATCATGGGTAGTGTAGACGTAGACAATGAGGAGACAGTACTTACCATTTGTAAGAATCTGAAGATTAAGATCAGCGAGCAGTACGCTGTGTGCGATAGCAAGGAATACGCTGCCATGCTCACACAAATCAGCACCCTGTATCGTGAATACAACCTGGCTGTCACTGCCACTGAAGAGGACATCAAGAGCTATGAGCGGAAGATTGCTGAATATGAAGCAGAGCTGACGCGCATCAATGAGTTGACCGAAGAAGACGAAGAAAGCAAGCGTGAAGCTTACATGGCATTGGAGAAGAAAATCGGTGTGACCCGCACGGAGCTGACCAACATCTACGATGCAACCTATGTGACCAACCTTCAGACTCGTTTCAGCGAGCAGTTGGAGGCTATCAGCCAGACGCAGCAGAGCCAGACCGAGGCACTCGCATCCTACAACAAGAACGTTCAGGTAGCCTATGCCGAAGCATTGGCCAGCATCCAGACGAAGCAGGTTGCTCTATCGCAAAAGATGGAGAGCTACAGCAGCGAGTCCATGCTGTTAGTCTATTCCGATAATATCACGGGTGAGATTGCAAGTCTGAACAAAGAACTCGAGGTGTTGATCGGTAACATTGATAAGATGCAGCTACCCTTCAAGATAAACGACGAGATCAAGCTCACTCTGGATACAAAGATTCAGACGCTCGAAACGACATACGAGGAACTGTACGCCAAGCTCGAAGGCTACAAGTATGTCAATATCGAAGAGTTCACGGCTGCTGCCCAGACCTATGTGATTGAGAAGATCAATGCTGAAAAGGCATGGATTAAGGAGGCCTACGAATCAGAGACGGTGGGCGAGATGCTCACCGAAGACAGCAAGTTGAAGTATGAGGCTACGATTACTTCGTACATGAAGGAAGTCGATAGGCAGTACTCCTATTCTGAGACCACAGGCCGCATCGGCGAGGTCACTAAGTCAATGGAGCAGACCAAGGAGAATCTGGCCAACATGCAGCTTGAGGAAGATGTGAAGAAGGACTGCAAGGACCAGATGGAGAAGATTGAAAAGGCTCTCGATGCCTTGAAGAAGTACAACTCGGATTCCTACATGTACAGTCTTATCACGCAGGACATCGATGGCGGCAAACTGCTGGATGAGGAAGAGACTGAGCTGGAGAACAAGCAGATCGACTTCGTGGCCGAAGCCGTTGACGCTATCTTCAACAAGGTTGAGGAGCTCAAGAAGCGGCTTGCCGAACTGGAACAGAATGCCCTGAACAGCAGCTACATGCTTGGCGATGTGAACCGCGACAAGGAAGTTACCGTGGCCGACTACATGGAAATCCTCAACGTGGCACTTGAACTGAGCGAATTCGAACCTGGTTCGCTTCAGTTCTTGGCTGCCGACATCAACAAAGACAAAAAGATCGACGTCGGTGACATCACGGCTGTGGCCAAGATCATCAACGGTACTTATGATCCCTCACAGGCCCGTTCGTATGCCCGCTGTATGCCCAACAACTCTGCCGACCGCCTCTCACTGACTGCCGAAGGCAACGGAGTGAAGCAGCGCATTGCCGTCAATCTGGATGCTACGCTGGCCTATACCGGCTGCCAGATGGACATCATGCTACCTGCCGGCGTTACGTTTGTCGGTGCCGAAGTGGCCAACCGTGCCAACGGTTTCAGCCTGAACAGCAACGAACTCAGCAACGGCCGTCTGCGCGTGGTGCTCAGCTCACTCGATGAGGCTGACTTCGCCCATGGTGACGGCGCACTCTTCTACTTGGATGTAGAGGTAAGCCACAACTATGCCGGCAACGGGGTGGGTGTCGAAAACATCCTCTTCACGGACAATGCCGTACACGTATACGCTCTGCCCGCTGTCAGCGGCGACGAGACGACCGGTATCGGCATGGTAAGCGTAGGCGAAGAAGTGAAGGAAAAGATTTACTCCGTAAGCGGCAAGCTGATGAACGGCCTGAAGCGCGGTGTGAACATTATTCGTGGTAACGACGGCACTTCCAAGAAGGTTCTCGTCAAATAAGGTTAGTTCTTTGTGTTCGGGGGGCGCGGCGCGGTGACAGACTGTGACGGCACGCGCCCCTCACCACATAAGAGGATAGAGTTTAAGGTCTAAAGTTTAAAGTCTAAGGTTTAGAGTTTAAGGTTTAGAGTTTAAGGTTTAGAGTCTAAAGTTTAAGGCTTAGAGTTTAAAAGTTTATCGTTTATAATCGAGACAGTAATGAGACGTTATTTATACAAACTACACGACCTGCCGGCCCGGTTGTCGCTGCTGCTTGTCATGGTGCTCTGTGCGGGACACGCAATGGCCCAAAGCAAGCTCTATGCAGACGACTTCACCCTTGTTCCGCAGGTAGAGAAAGCGGTTGTCGTGAACTTCGACAACGAGAATGGCATTGCTGCACTTCAGGCAGACTTTACACTGCCCGAAGGCATCGAGTACAAAGACTTCAAGGTGAACGAAGACCGCATAGAGCGCAAGATTCATGAGGCCACCATTACCCGGCAGGCCAACGGTGTCTACCGCATACTGGTGGTGCCGAATCTGCTTGAAACTATCGGTGGAGAGAACGGCGAACTGCTCACGCTGACCCTCACCTGCAACAAGGCCTTGACGGCCAAGCAGGCGGTGATGTTCAGCAATATCAAGTTCTCGGACATTTCGGGCAAACAGTATCTGCAGGATGACTTCAAAGTCAATGCCAGTCCCAAGGTGGGCAACATCAGCGTAGGCGAACAGCAGTTTACCATCGCTCCGGGCGAAAAGCACCAGATAGCTATCTCTATGGAGAACCAGCTGCCCGTATACGGTGTGCAGGGCCGCATCAGCCTGCCCCAGGGCCTTACGATCGAGAAGAACGACAAGGGCCGCTACGTGTGGACCTATGGCGACCGCCTTCCGCAGGACGCTGCCATCAGCTACAATCCTGCTACCGGCAAGTTCGTACTGAACGACATGTCGGCCACGCAGGACTTCGGCAACGAGGGTGTGCTCTTCTCGTTCAACGTCGTAGCCGACGAAACCCTCACTGGTGACGCAGAGATTGTAGTCAGCGACTTCGTGGTATCGTCCACGAACGACGTGACCTACGGCATGGACGACGTGCTCACAATCAAAGTACTGACAGGCGAGCAGCCCCAGAAGCCCGAAGAGGCCAATGAAGAACAGCACACGGCCGACCTGGCCGCCATTGCCGAGGTACAGGCCAGACTGAACGAAGTGATGCGCATCATCAGCGGTTACAGCCAGTCGGTGCAGGAAGCCATGGCTTCGATTGAGGCTTCCATTCAGACCAGCATCTACCAGCTCACCGCAGCCGCCGAAGCTTCCTACAAGGCCGGCACATCGGTTCAGGACAAGGACGCACTTCGTACGGCCATCAACGAAGTGTGGTATCGGATTGACCGGTTAGCAGTCGAAGCCGAGGCAGCCGAAGCTGTAGAGCAGGGCCGTGAAGACAATGAGGCGCAGCACACAGCCGACCTCACCGCCATAGCCGAGGTGAAAGCACAGATTGAAGCAGCCCAGACCACGCTGGCTGGCTATGCCGAGAGCGTGCAGGAAGCGATGGCTGAGAAGCTCGCTGCCTTGCAGATCGCTGCCGAAAAACTCGTGGCCAAGGCCGAGGCATCTTATCAGGCCGGCACTTCGGTAAAGGATGCTGCCGCCCTGAAGGCAGGCATCGAAGCCCTCGTGGCTGACATCGAGAAGTTCGTGGCTGAGGCTGCCGCAGCCCAGCAGGCTTACGAAGCCGGTTTGGCCAATGAGGCCCAGCACCAGGAAGACCTGGCCGCCATCGAAAAGGTACAGGCCGAGCTGGACGCTGCGATGCAAGTGATTGACGGGTACAGCGAAGTCGTTCAGCAGGCTGTGGCCGAGAGCGAGCTGGCCGTACAGGCAAGCATCGACGCTCTCAAGAAAAAGGCCGAGGCATCATACCAGGCCGGCACTTCGGTAGCCGACAGGGAAGACCTGCTGGCAGCCATAGCTGCTGTGCAGACCCAGATAGCCAACTTGGCCTTGGAGGCTGAGGCTGCCCAGAAGGGTGTGGATGCCAACGAGCTTCAGCACCAGAAAGACCTGGAGGGCATTGCTGCCGTTCAGGACAAGCTCGAAGCCGTGAAGCAGGCTGTCGCTGCTTACAGCGAAACCGTGCAGCAGGCTGTGGCCGCAGAGGTTGCCAGCGTGCAGCAGGCCGTGGAAGGACTGAAGGCCATGGCTGAGGCATCCTTTGCCGCCGGCACTTCGGTAGCCGACAAGGAAACGCTGCAGGCCGAACTGGCCAAGGTGCAGCAGCTCGTTGAGGAACTTTCGGCCCATGTCGCAGCTGCCAACAAGAGCTACGAGGACAACATCGCCCAGCATGAGGAAGACCTGGCCGCTATCAGCGCGCTCAAGGAAAACTTCGACCGGATGAAGGCTGCCGTAGCAGGTTACGTACAGGAAGTGCAGGACAAGCTCGCACAAGATGTAGCCGCCGTGCAGGCTGCTATCGACCAGCTGTCGGCTGCTGCCGAGGCTTCGTTTAAGGCCGGTACTTCCGTGCAGGACCAGGAAACGCTGCTGGCTGGTATCGCCGCTGCCAATGAGCATATCGATGTTGTACTGGCTCAGGCCGAGGCCCTGTGGGTGGCATACCAGGAGAATGAGGCACAGTATGAGGCCGACCTCGCCATCGTGGCTTATGTGCAGCAGAAGTTTGACAACGTGCTTGCCAAGATTGCCGGCTTCGACGCCGCAGTGGCCGAAGCTGTGGCCGAGGACGTAGAGAACGTGAAGAAAGCCATTGAACGACTTGCCGCTACGGCTGAGAAGTCGCACAACAACGGCACTTCGGTTGAAGATGCCGACCTCTTGCAGACAATGGCCTACAACGTCGAATCGCTCATCGCCGCTCTCGAAAATAAGGCTGAGCTCGAGCAGCAGAAAATTTCGTCGGGCATCGGCGAGGTGACCGTAGACGGTCGCAGCGAGGTGATGTACGACTTGTCGGGCCGTCGGGTAATGCAAGCCAAGGGTGTTGTGATTGTCAACGGCCAGAAACGCATCGTGAAATAGGATAATCCCGTCTTTATATAGTTGAATCGTTAGAAAAGGGTGGAGGACAGCGGTCTTCCACCCTTTTCGTGTCAATCTTAGGTTATAAGGTTGCATTTCCCAATACCCCAAAGGGCTGAGACCTCGTGGGAAGTGTAAGCCCGGCTTCTCCTCGTTTCCAAACTGCTCAACTCCTATATCAACCTGTACGACTTCCTGAATCTGCCCGAAGGTCAATGGCTCATGATTATCCAAAACCGAAGCCCAAAGGATGATATTTCGCCACAGCTGGAGCTCTTCCCACAAAAAGAGGGACCCAGTTTTGAGAATTACAAAACCAATGTCTATTTACAGGCAATTAAACAACAGAATTAATCAAATCCCGATTTTTATCGGACAGCAATAATTTTACCCCATCTTCTGACAATGAGCCCAAGTTGGATGAGATTTCTTTACGTCCTGCATCTGTGATGGCATGGTGCGTCCTTATCTCTCCACCCTGGCCGTTTTAGATGAAGCCGTCACTGCGCGTTATGCTTCGGCCGACAAGCCTTCTCCGTTTTTCCGCATGGGCCGCAGCTATGTCATCAACGTCAGCTATGTCACTTCGGTGAATTTGGTCAACAGCGTGCTGGTGTTCGACAGCGAGACTGTCAAGCCGGTAGTTGTGACGAAGAACCAATTGAAGTCGTTGCGCGACTTTGTCGCAACGTTTTACCATTTGTCCGCTCAGCCTTAGCCACTGGGAGGGCGGGCCTCTGGCCCGCCAAATATTATAAAGCGGGCTGGAAGCCCGCTCTCCCAGTGCAGCACCGCTACGGGCTGGCATGAACAGGGTTGCGAGTAACAAGCGTTCAAGGCAAGAAGGGGCATCAGCGTATAGCCCAGGGCAGCGCTCTGGGTAGGTTGACCGTCGCCCCTCCGGGGCGTGCCTTAAACGCTTGGGTGAGGTGCTAACGGCTGGGAGGTCCGGCATGAATAGGCCGTTTTAGTTCTCTGCCTAAACAACAGCCGCTTATTCCGCCGTTTCAATAAAGTAAGGGCCTGACCTTTCACAATATTAATAAACTTAGCGGCTGTTGACCAATATAATGAGGGTGACAGCCGTTTTTGTCTTGGAGCACTTCCCTTGACCTTTGAAGATTGTCTTGTTTCAGGTTGTGCAGTGAACTGAACAAGGCTACACAGGACATATACCAACGGTTACAATACAAGATGATGCTCTTCAGTAAAATACAGCCACCACAAGGTTTGTGGTATCCTGACCGACAGACGGAAATGCGTATGTGGCTGGGTATCAATCAAAACAGCTTCTCGGATGTCAAAGTCGGGTTAAACGCTGCACGATGGTCTGTGAAAACTGACATGGGAAGAACCAGGGCCCTTTCTGTCAGCCGCGAACATCAAAAAGTCATTCTTTTCAGTTGATTCCTTTGTTTTTGTCTTTATTTGATTATCTTTGCGGAAATTTTTACGCAACCAAAGCCGATTCTGCTTACAGCAATGTTATCTATAAACCCATTAATGCTATTATTCCTATGATTAAAAATCTACTTGTAGCAGCGTGCTTGGCAGGTGCAGCGGCTCTCTCGGCCCATGCACAGCAAGTCACCTTGGAGCCTGGCTCCGTAAAGTTGCAAACCATCGCCTCTCGGGCTAAAACCGGCATCAGCGTGAAGTCCCCCAAGTGCCGCGTGCTTGAGAACAGGCAGCTCGCCAAGGGCGTGGCCCTGCAGAAGGTGCTCACCTCCAATGGTGTCATCGCCAAGCGCCTTGTCGCCGCCGGTGTGGCCGGCAACAAGATCAATCCCAGAGCTGTGGCAGGTGCTCCGGTCAAGGTCGATGCGAGCGATGCCGTAACGCTCGATGAGGGCTTCGAAGGCTGGGACGGTGTTACCGAGGGCTGGCTTCCTGAAGGATGGTCGATTACTTCAAATACCGGAGAAATCGAAACGGATACACCCATAAGCTGGGTTGTTTCCCCTACCGCACTATATATGCCGGCAGCTGACGGAAACTACTATGCTATTGTGAATTATGATGTAAACACCAAGGATGAGTGGCTCGTCTCTCCGATGGTTGACCTTCCCGAATCTCCCAAGCTCTACTATAAGGCCTACGTGTCGCCGGCATACCTCTTTGTCATGAGCGATGAAACCGTCAACTGGGAAACCTACGAATTTATCGAAAAGCGTATGGCAGCCAACGTTCAGGTGCTGGTACGTGCTGAGGGCGAAACGGACTGGACTGTGGTGAAAGACTACTATGAAGAGTATTGCTCCCAGAACCTGTCGTTTTACGACCTGCTCATGATGGAGCCGAGTGAACTGGAGAATTTTGCAATCGACCTTTCCGGCTACAAGGGCAAGCGCATTCAGGTGGCTTTCCGATACTATGGTACAGACGGAAACACCGTGATGCTGGACGCTGTCCGCATTTCCAATCCCGCACTCGAGGCCAGCTACTCCTGGCCTCTCGGCACCCAGTTCTTTGGCATCACGACAGATTGGGTGGCTTTCCCGAACTCAGTTCCAGTGAATCCCGTGAATGTTCCCCTCACGTGGTATAACACCTCCGAAGACAACACCGCCGATTTCACTTGGGAATATGACGACCCGGTTACCGCAGAGCGCATGAGCATCAACACTACAGACCTCACAGTGACCTACGTTCCCGACTATAGCAGCGACTTTACGTGCCGCAACAATATGTTCTACACCCCTAAGCTCATTGCTACAGCCGCGGGCTCTGCTCCGGGCGAGGCCCAGACCTACGACTGGTGTCAGTTTGGCGGCAAGGCCGAATGGGACGAATCGGGCAAACTCTTCAACTTCGGCTTCAGCTTGTTTAACTACATCACCGAGGGTTTCGACATCTTCGTGGTGGACAACGACATGGAGGCTGGAATACCAATCTACGGTTACAGCAAGGACGTTGACCAATACTGGACCGACTACACTTTCCAAGGTGATGAAGGCGAGGGCGATGGCGTGAAGCTCACCGGAATCCTCAACTACTACTTCACACAAGAAGCCCCAATCGTAATCTCAGGCGCATGGATTCATGCCAAGGGACAGATTGGCGACAATGCTGAGTTCACGCTCGACATTATTCCTCTCGATGACGAGACAGGCGAAATGACAGCACCTATTGCCACTGCCAAGTGTAAGGGTTCCGGCATGAGGATGGACGAGGGTGGCATGCAGAATTTCTACACGGTTCCATTCACTTTTGCCGAGCCGGTTGTGCTCTCACAGGAGGATTGCACTTCATTCGTCGTACGTCTGAGCGGCTTCAACGACCCGGACAATGTAACCTGGTTCGCTCCCTACCAGTCGGCACTCGACAACCCCGACGGATATGCACTGGGCTGGGTTGAGAAGGCAATAACCTTTAATGGCGAAACCGCAACTTCTCTCTCTCCTGTTGCCTACTACACAGGCCTGCAGTCGTTCGACATTGTGCTCGATGCAGCTTATCCCTGGCTCGATGCCGAGAACACCGAGGTGACCATCTCGGGCGAAGCCGAGGCCGAGGTGGCATTAGGCAGCTACTACGATGGCTCGCAACTCACCGCAACCCTCCCAGACGGCTCTGCTCTTCCTGAGTGGCTCACAGTGACCACTGAGGGCCGCTATGGGGCAGCCAAGGCCCTGTTCTCGGCTACTGGCGATGTGCCCGCCAGCTGCACCGTGAAGATTGCAGCCCCGGGTGTCGCTAAAGAGTTCCACGTGAACTACGACGGACTGAGCGGCGTGAGCAACATTGTTGCCGACGACAACACCGCAGTGCGCGAGGCATTCGACGCTTTGGGCCGCCGCGTGGCTATCGATACCGATGCCAAGGGCCTCTACCTCCTGCGCCACAGCAATGGCCGCGTGGAGAAGGTCATCCGCTGATACCCATACACTTCCCCAATAGCAGAGGAGGATGCACGTTGCGGTGCATCCTCCTCTGTCCGTTTCTTGGTGTGGCAGTCCGGTAAAATGACAGCTGGGCTTTCGGGCCCGCTCCTTGAACGCTTGTTGTCCTGCTTTTATCAAGTTTTCAGTCCGCTCCTTGAACGCTTGAGAAAGGGCCGGTGCTTGTTTGTTCTTGCCATGTCGGTCTGAGGCGAAGATGGCACTGGGAGAGCAGGCAAGAAACCTGCTCTCCCAGTGCCTTTGATGCTTGAGAACTTGCAGGCAAGATGCCTGCTCTCCCAGTGCCTTGAACGCTTGAGAACCAGCAGGCAAGATGCCTGCTCTCCCAGTGCCTTGAATGCTTGAGAACTAGCAGGCAAGAAACCTGCTCTCCCAGTGCCTTGAACGCTTGAGAACCAGCAGGCAAGATGCCTGCTCTCCCAGTGGGGTCAGAACTTGTGGATGATCAGTCCGCTGCGCAGCTTGGGTTCGAACCACGTAGCCTTGGGCGGCATGATCTTGCCGCTGTCGGCAATGTCCATAATCTGCTGCATCGACACGGGGTAGAGGGCCAGTGCCATCTTCATTTCTCCGCTGTCGACACGGTGTTGCAGTTCGCTGAGGCCGCGGAGTCCGCCGACAAAGTCGATGCGCTTGTCCTTGCGCAGGTCCTTGATGCCCAGCAGTTCGTCGAGGATGAGGCGTGAGGAGATGTCCACGTCGAGCACGCCGATGGGGTCGGTCGGGTCATAGGTGCCTTCATGGGCATTCAGGGCATACCAGGTGCCTTCGAGATAGAGGGCGAACTCATGCGGCTGCTGCGGACGATAAGGCTCGGGTCCCTTGGCCGTTACGTCGAAGTTCTTGGCGAGAGCTTCGAGGAAGGCTTCGGGCGAGAGTCCGTTGAGGTCCTTCACCACGCGGTTGTAGTCGAGAATGGTGAGTTCGTCGGCGGGGAAGCATACAGCCATATAGTAGTTGAACTCCTCCAGGCCGGTGGCACCGGGCGTTTGGCGTGCCCTTTCGGCTCCTACCAGTGCGGCCGCAGCCGAACGGTGGTGTCCGTCGGCAATGTAGAGTGCGTTCATCTGTTCAAACTCGGCAGTGATGGTGGCTTGGTCAGCCTTGTCGCTGACAATCCAGAGCTGGTGGCGGAATCCGTCGATGGGCGCCACGAAGTCGTAGACGGGAGCCTGTGCGGCATACTTCTGGCGCAGTGCGAGCAGCACGGGGCGCGGGTGGTAGGCCAGGAAGACAGGTTCGATGTGGGCCGAAGAGGTGCGCACATGCTTCATACGGTCTTCCTCCTTGTCGGCGCGGGTGAGTTCGTGCTTCTTGATGACTCCCTGCATGTAGTCCTCCACGCTGGCGCAAACCACCCAGCCGTATTGCGTGCGGCCGTTCATGGTCTGTGCATAGAGGTAGTAGCAGTCGTCGGCATCGGGCACGAGCCAGCCTTCCTGCTGGAATTTGCGGAACTGTTCGGCACCGCTCTCGTAGACGCGCGGGTCATACTCGCTGGTACCTTCGGGGAAGTTGATTTCGGGTTTGATGATATGGTAGAGCGACTTTTCGTTGTCTCCGGCTTCGGCGCGGGCTTCTTCGGAGCTGAGCACGTCGTAGGGGCGGCTTTCAACCTGTTCTACCAGTTCGACAGGCGGACGCAGGCCACGGAAGGGCTTGATTTTAGGCATGGTATAGATTTGGGGTTAGAAGGTGAAAGGGCACTTCTTCAAGATGTGCTTCTCGGAGAAGTGCCCGCTGTCACCCATGGTGGCATTTACTTGTTGACTTGGAATTTCTTCACGCCGTCCTTGATGAAGGCGACAATCTGTTGCGCAGCGGCGAGGCCGGCATTGACGTTGGCTTCCTTGGTCTGTGCACCCATCTTCTTGGGGGTGAAGATGTAGCGGTCGCCGAGGAGTTCAACGGCATGGTCGTGGTCAGCCAGTTTGAGGTCGGTGACGTAGCGCAGGTCGGTGCGTTCGGTCAGCGCCTTGAGCAGGCCTTCTTCGTCAATCACATCCTGGCGGGCGGAGTTCACGAGAATGGCATCCTTCGGCATCGAGGAGATAAGGTCATAGCCGATGCTGCGGCGCGTCTCGGGCGTGGAGGGAAGGTGGAGGCTCACGATGTTGTTGAAGGCGAAGAGTTCCTGGAGCGATTCGTGAACGTGGCAGCCGGCATCGATGATCATCTGCGGACGGTCGAGCGGGGAGTAGCTGGAGACATCCATACCCATTCCGTGGGCAATGCGGGCGAGGTTCTGGGCTACGGCACCGAAGGCCAGAAGGCCGAGCTTCTTGCCCATGAGTTCAGAGCCGGAAGTGCCGTTGAACTTGTTGCGGCTGGCGTAGATGAGCAGTCCGATGACGAGTTCGGCCACAGCGTTGGCGTTCTGTCCCGGGGTGTTCATCACTACAATGTTGTGGGCGGTGGCGGCTGCGAGGTCCACGTTGTCAAAGCCGGCTCCTGCACGCACAATGATTTTCAGATTGGGCGCAGCGTCCATCACTTCGCCGTCGATTTTGTCAGAACGGATGATGAGTGCGTCCACGTCGGCTACGGCTTCGAGCAGTTGTGCCTTCTCGGTGTATTTTTCGAGTACGGCCATTTCGTAGCCTGCGAGGGTGATAATATCCTTGATGCCCTTGACGGCCACAGGGGCAAAGGGCTTTTCGGTAGCTACAAGTACTTTCATGTGTTGTTCTTTTAAAAAATGCGTTTCCCTCCTTCTTTCGCGAGGGCTTCGGACAGAGCGGAAACGCCGATTTTAAACGGGGAACGTGAAGTCTGGCAGGAGAGGCAGGGGGAGCGGCCTTTCCTGCCAGACTTTTCGTTTTTTTGTGATATGAGGTTATGCCTTCTTGTGGAGGTCTTCAAATTCCTTCATGCAGTCCACGAGAGCCTGTACGCCTTCGAGCGGCATGGCGTTGTAGCACGAGGCGCGGAAGCCGCCGACCGAGCGGTGTCCCTTCACGCCCTGCATACCCTTGCTCTGGGCGAACTTCAGGAAGTCGGCTTCGAGTTCCTTGTATTCGTCGGCCATCACGAAGCAGATGTTCATGAGCGAGCGGTCCTCCTTGGCGGCAGTACCCTTGAAGAGCGGGTTGCGGTCGATTTCGGCATAGAGCAGGTCGGCACGTTCGTGTGCGCGGCGCTCCATTTCCTTCACGCCACCCTGGGCCTTGATCCACTTGAGGTTCTGGAGTGCGCAGTAGATGGGCACGACGGGCGGGGTGTTGAACATCGAGCCCTTGTCGACATGCGTGCGGTAGTCGAGCATGGTGGGGATGGTGCGGCTCACGTGGCCCAGCAGTTCGTCCTTCACGATGACGAAGGTGACACCGGCCATCGAGAGGTTCTTCTGTGCACCGCCGTAGATGAGGCCGTACTTGCTCACGTCGACAGGACGCGAGAAGATGTCGCTCGACATGTCGGCCACCAAGGGCACGGGGCTGTCGAGGTCCTGACGCAGCTCGGTGCCGTAGATGGTGTTGTTGGTCGTGATGTGGAAGTAGTCGGCGTCGGCCGGAATTTCATAGTCCTTCGGGATGAAGGTATAGTTGGCATCGGCAGAGGAGGCCACTTCGACCACTTCGCCGAACAGCTTGGCTTCCTTCAGGGCTTTCTTGGCCCACACGCCGGTGTTGAGGTAGGCAGCCTTCTTTTCGAGCAGGTTATAGGGAACCATGCAGAACTCCAGGCTGGCGCCACCGCCAACGAAGAGCACTGAGTAGCCTTCGGGAATGTCGAGCAGCTCCTTGAACAGGGCCTGGGCCTCGTCCATCACAGCTTGGAACTCCTTGGTGCGGTGACTGATTTCCATCAGCGAAAGACCCATGTCGCCAAACTCAACGCAAGCATCGGCGGTAGCCTTCATCACCTCCTGCGGCAGGATGGAAGGGCCTGCCCCGAAATTGTATTTCTTCATGACATCAAATTTTGAATTGTGGTAGTAAATAGGTTTGTTGCGGGCGAAGGTATGCCTTTTATCGTTACTTGCCAAACAAAAGCCCTTCTTTTTTCCCTTTCCTCTGCCGAGCGCAGCCAATCTTAGGCAGCAAGCACGTAGCCCAGGGCAACAGGCGTTCAAGGAGCGGGCTGAAAGCCCAACGAGCACATAGCCCAGGGCAACAGGCGTTTATGGAGCGGGCTGGAGGCCCAACAAGCACATAGCCCAGGGCAACAGGCGTTCAAGGAGCGGGCTGAAAGCCCAACGAGCATACAGCCCAGGACAACAAGCGTTCAAGGAGCGGGCTGAAAGCCCAACGAGCATACAGCCCAGGGCATCGCCCTGGGTTGGTATGAAGCGATAAAGTGCGCCCTGAAGGGGCAAAAGCGTTAGAATACATGGGTTTTGCATCCATGCTTTTGCCCCTTCAGGGCGCACCTCGCGGCGGTCAATATACCCAGGGCGATGCCCTGGGCTGTGTGCTTGCTGGGCTTTCAGCCCGCGCCTTGAACGCTTGTTGTCCACGGGTGAACACTTGGCCAATCTTATCTAAAGATTGTGCAAGTGAGCGTAGAGCCAAGCAGGCTTGGGTTCTGCCGAGCGCAGCCAGTCTTATCCAAAAGTTTCAAGTTCTTTCCAAGAATTGCACGGTTTTTCAATAACTGTGCGAAGTTTTGCTTACCTTTGCCCCGCAATTTAGAGCAAAAACATCAAAATCAAAAACGACAGAATATGAGCGAACAACTGAAAAAGGTCAAGCAGCTTGTCGAACTTCGCCAGAAGGCCCGGCTGGGCGGCGGCGAAAAAGCCATCGAGAAGCAGCACGCCAAGGGCAAGGCCACGGCACGCGAGCGCATCGAACTCTTGCTCGACAAGGGCTCGTTTGAAGAAATGGACATGTTCAAGCTCCATCGCTGCCACTACTTCGGCATGGAGAAGAAGCAATATCTCGGCGACGGCGTAGTGGCCGGAAGCGGCACCATCAACGGCCGTCTGGTCTATGTGTTTGCGCAGGACTTCACCGTCAACGGCGGCTCGCTCTCCGAGACGATGGCGCAGAAGATCTGCAAGGTGATGGACCAGAGCATGAAGATGGGTGCACCCTGCATCGGTCTGAACGACTCGGGCGGCGCACGTATCCAGGAAGGCATCAACGCGCTGGCCGGCTTTGGCGAGATCTTCCAGCGCAACATTGAGGCCAGCGGCGTAGTGCCCCAGATTTCGGGCATCTGCGGTCCTTGTGCCGGCGGTGCCGTCTATTCGCCCGCACTCACCGACTTCGTGGTGATGCTCGAAGGCATCAGCTACATGTTCCTCACCGGTCCGAAGGTTGTGAAGACCGTAACCGGCGAAGACGTGAGCCAGGAAGACCTGGGTGGTGCAGCCGTCCACTCCACCAAGAGCGGCGTGTGCCACTTCACGGCCAAGACCGAAGAGGAGTTTGCCCAGCTCATCCGCCGGCTGCTCTCCTACATTCCGCAGAACAACATGGAGCGTGCGCCGCACGTGCCCTGCAACGACCCCATTGACCGCAAGGAAGATTCCCTCAACGAGATCATCCCCGACAACCCCAACATGGCCTACGACATGTACAAGGTGATCAGTGCCGTGGTCGACAACGGCGAGTTCCTCGAAGTGCAGCGCAACTTTGCCCGCAACATCATCATCGGCTTTGCCCGCTTCAACGG
>CAMBOH010000023.1 GCA_945869305.1 uncultured bacterium | reverse complement strand
ACAGTTTTGGGTTAGCCTCCGTACACTCTCCCCACAGGGTTTGTCGATTGCGCCAGTTTATCTCCGTCGCAATGATAGAAGCCGCCACCGAAAGAGACAGACATACGCAACAAATCATCACCATCTGGAGCAGTCAATCTCTTTATGTTCCATTGCTCCTGTCTGCAAGAGTCGTGAGGAGAAAGGAGTTTCAAACTGGCCAGAATGGCACAGGTGGGCAACACATAATCTACCCATGGATAACGGTATAGCCATGAAGTGTCGTAAACTCCTGTGATAGTCAACAACTCCGAAACGCCATATACCAACAGAATCAATCCGATAATTACTCTTGTCATTTGTCTATCAGTTTTACTCGCCCTTCAGATTCTCATAAACCTCGGGGGCGTTCGTCGCCAGTTCGCCCAAGATGCTGCATGTTTGCATCTCCGAACAGTCGCCACAGGTATTATATCCTTTCTGCAATACACATTTTCGAATCTTGCACATGTCACTGCAATAAAAGGTTTTGCACCCTTCCATGCGGCAACCCATGCAGTTGATCCATCCGGGCTGAAACTCCATCTGGTTCATCTCGCCCCATTCCTTCGCCACTTTCTCGCGCAGACGGTCGTCATCGCGCAGTGTGGCTAAGCGTGCCTCGCATTTTTCGCAGTCGAGGCCACAACAAGCAATCAGTTGTTTCATAAGTCTTCTGATAATTATTGGTACATAGAATTACTCTACAGTTTTCCACGAGTCACATCTCATCGAATATCGCCATGATGTCGCCCTTGTACCAGTCGATGTCTGTCGGCAACCATGTGAAGCCATAATACTTGTGCTGGTTGCTGATTTCCTCGCGTACGACCTCGTCGCTGTAGCCGTGGTCAATGAGATAGCGTATGACAGAGGCACGGACAAGGGTCTCCTCTACCACATTTTCCCAGATGCCATAACCCACGGAATTGAGTTTCTTGCGGTGCTCGTTGAGCAGGCGCGTAGCAATCTTCTTGTATTTCCTGTCTGGCGAAATGAATGAATGGCAGAACTCATGCACCAGTATCTTGTCTATCTCGCTGTCGCGAAAATACCACGGCGTGCCGTCGTCTTCTTCTCCATAGAGCATCACGGCAATCTTCTCGGGTCGCTCCCCTGGCTTTGTGCGCTCTATGCCAAAGCTGCCGCTACCGTTATTCAGTCCCACGATGATGCCAAAGTCGGCTGTTGCCTCCTTCTTGAAGAAACTGCCGAACCAGTCGAGGTCCACATAGTCGGCCATGGTGACACGTGCGGTTTTCTGGACTGCACGTGTTCCATATTTCCTTGCCTTTCAAAATCCGGCCGCAAAGGTAGGGCCGCTCCCAACACCGCCGTTGTACAAAACGGACATTTACACGTCTTGTGCATGATAGGAGCGGTAGGCGGGCAGGACTCCCTGCTGACTGACACGCTCCAAATAGTGAATGTATTGGGTGGGAGAGAGACCTGCAATGTCGTGGAAATCGCGGTTGAAATGGCTGTGGTCGGTGAAGCCATACTGGCAGAGCAAGGCGTCGAGAGACTCCTCGCGGGAACATATCATGGCATTGGTGGCCAGGCGGAAGCGCAGGATGCGCTGAAACTGCTTGGGATTCATGCCAACGTGGTCGGCAAACACCCTCCTGAACTGGCGCTCGCAGAGGCAGGCGGCAGATGTCAGCTCCTCCACGCGCACTGCGGGATAGCGCATCAACGTGTCCAATACATGGGCCAAGGGCTTCGTGTAGGGTGACCCGGCCGTCCGTATCAGCTGCCTCGTGACGAACTGTTCGATTAACTCGATGCAAGCCTCGGCCGATGGAGCATCGATGATTCTCGCCTTCAGGTCGCGGAAGCTGATGTTTTCCAGATTGTCAAAATCGCAAACTCCGTTGTAGAACTCCCTGCCTGGAATGTCCATTATCAGCTTGGCGGCATAAGGCTGGAAGAACACTGTAATCATCTCCAGGTCCTCGGTGCTGTCAACGTGGATTGCCTTGTCGTAGGGCCCCACTGCCTGTGCTTGGGCATGAAGGTCGGTCCTGCCGTTTACGTCAAACGGCCGTTTCCTGTGAAAAATCCATTTCAGGCAACCCATGGGCATGATCAGCTGCGACATGGCCGTATCGCATGTCCTCATAATCCAATAGTGTTGCACATAGGGCTGCAACACCATAGAGGGTTGTATCACCTTGACCGTAATCACGACTGTCTGCCCTCACCTGTCCATGAACAAAACTTACGGGTGTGCCAACGGTCTTCTTCAGACGTTCGTTGTCCGCACTTCTCCGTTGCTGCAGGCCCTATCTTGTCCATACCACTATAGACCTGCTCCAGCCGCCCGTCCTTGAGCGGCTGCATTTCGCTCTTCTGTCTTTGGTCATCCATCATTGTACGGTATTAGTTGCTGCAAAGATAGGCTCATGTTTCGTAAATAAAAAAAGACGACCCCTAAAAGGAAATAGGCTGCGGCTCGGAATAAGCCGATCTGGATGCCGGATTAGCAGCATACTCCCAAGGTCGTGCCACCCTATATATACGCGTATTTTATCCTCGTAAAAATCCTTCAACCCTTCAGCCAACCCTTCATTCCCGTTGATTCTCAGATGGAAATTGGCTGAAGGGTTTTGTTTTCAAACCCTTCAGGAAGGTTCAGCTTGACTTTTCCTCCCTTGCTGCTATGCGCTCTCCAAGCCCTCCTGGTTCGTGACCCACAAGTCCAGGCTTAGGCGTAACAATCCGTCGAGTTGTCGCGCCCGGCCCAGCCTCCGTTTTTGCCCCTACTGTCTCCCAGTGCGCCGTCGCCTCCGATCACCGGTCTGTCCGCAGATGTTAGACAGATGTAAGACAGATATCTGTTTAAAATCTGTTTGACATCTGTGGATTAACAGACACAGCAGGCAGGATGCCTGCTCTCCCAGTGCGCCGTCGCCTCCATACAGATATTTACGAACATTCGCGGACCATTCGCGGTGATTTACGTTCCCCAAAGAAGAGAACGCGAATTGCCGTGAATGGTCCGCAAATGCGTGTGGATGATGCGACGGTATGCGTTCGGGGTGCGCCGTCGCCTCCATACGTAAGCGTATATAACGGGGGTGCAATTCATCATCGGAACTTATTCGGAACTAAATCTGACAGTCCGTTTAATCCGTTTAAGTTCCGATGATAAAAAAGACTACTTCCTGCTCTCCCAGTGCGCCGTCACCTCCAGTCTGTCCGCAGATGTCAGACAGATGTAAGACAGATATCTGTTTAAAATCTGTTTGACAGCTGTGGATTAACAGACACAGCAGGCAGGATGCCTGCTCTCCCAGTGCACCGTCGCCTCCATACAGATATTTACGAACATTCGCGGTCCATTCGCGGTGATTTACGTTCCCCTCAGGCTGAAGGGTTGGCTGAAGGGTTGGCTGAAGGGTTTGAAAGTCAAACCCTTCAGCCACTTTCCTTATGAGTATCAACGAGAATGAAGGGTCGGCTGAAGGGTTGAAGGATTTTTGCGGCTTTAAAAATGCGTATATAAAGGGCGTGTGATTCGTCCTCGGAACTTATTCGGAGACCCATTCTGGCAATCCGTTTTAATCCGTTTGAGTTCCGATGATGACAAGCACGATTGCCCTGTCGTCTTCAAGCGTTCAAGACACTGGGAGAGCAGGCAAAGGCCCGCTCTGGTCATGTGAGCAGGCAGAATGCCTGCGCTCCCAGTGCACCGTCGCCTCCTGTCTTCTTCGTGGCACGACTGAAGGGTTGGTGCTGGACGGATGTAAGACAGATTCTGCCACTTTTCCGCCGGATTAGCTTTCGCTTTGCCGATTGCAGCCTACGCTGATGCAAATATTCCCATAGATTTTTGTGGCAGCCCGTTTTTATCCTTAATTTTGCTTCGCAAAGTCAGGCTTTGAACTGACGGAGCAAGAGTTTGTGGCGTGAGATCGGACATTCCTCCCGCCGCTTGGTACTATGGAACAGAAGTCAAGCAGATATCCCTATGTGGTGGAACCCTTCACCGAAGACTATTGCGGCAACCTGTCGTGGAGCAGGCTGGGCAACCTTATCCTGCGCTGTGCCTCGATGCACGCAGGCGAACACGGTTTCGGTTACACGCAGATGCAGGCCGTGCATCATGCCTGGGTGCTTTCGCGCTTGGTCATCGAAATGCAGCAGCCTCTGCTCACAGGGCAGCAGTTCAGCATAGAAACGTGGGTAGACCGCATTTACCGCCAGTTCACTGACCGGCATTTCACTCTGCGTCTGGAGGATGGCAGCGTGTGTGGCCATGCCACCAGTACATGGTCGCTTATAGACACTGCCAGCAGGCAGCCTGCCGACCTCACCCGGCTGGCCGATGGTGGCTTTACGCATGTGCTCATAGCCGACCGCCCCGCACCGATTGCCCCATTGGGACGCATCCGCCTCAAGCACCCGCAGCAGGTCGATACGCACCGGGCGGCCTATACCGACCTTGACATCAACGGACACGTCAATTCCATACGCTACATAGACCTGTTGCTCAACCAGTTCAATCCCGAACAGCTGCGCGAAAACCCTGTGAGGCGCATCGAAATGGCCTATTGCCTCGAAGCCTACTGGGGTGACACGCTCAGTGTGTTCCGCGATGAAGACCCGAACGACCCGGCCCGCAGCCTGTATGAAATCAAAAAGGACGGCGACGAGGTGGTGGTGCGCGGCAGCCTGCAGCTCAGCCGTCAGCCCTCAGCGGAGTGACCGCAGCGACGAAACCATAGCCCCTCCCTTGGAGAGAGGGGCATCCACTCAATAAAAACTTAACACCATGAAACGTTACTTTCTCCTTTGGGCCTTGCTTTGCACCTTTGCCGTGAACGCCGTGGCCCAGCATGCCGCCTCAAAGATTGTAGGCGTGTGGCAGCAGGTACAGCAGTCGAAAAGCGACGGCCACGAAATGCAGCTGCCAGTATGGAAGGTGCTGCAGAGCGACGGACGTTTCTGCACGTTCCTCATTGCCAACCAGATTGGCCAGAGCATCATCACCAACCAGGGCACCTACCAGCTCACTGACGAAACCACCTGTGTCGAGCACATCGAAGGTTCCATCACCGACCCCGAACTGGTGGGCAAGCAGAATACACTCACCTTACAGTTCAAGAGCGACGACCTGCTGGAGGTGACCTACCGCATACCCGGTGCCACGCGTGACGGCCATGAAGTGTGGCGTCGCGTGAAGCTCGAACTGCCGCAGCCGTAAGAAATGGATTCAGGTTTACAAGGATGCTTGCTGGGCGGAGAACACTGCGCCTGAGAGCACCCTTCCAACTCCAAACCTAAGCTTTCAACTATAAGCTTTAAACTACAAGCTTTCAACTATCAACTATAAGCTATAAACTTTCAGCTTTCAACTATAAGCTTTCAGCTACAAGCTATAAACTTTCAACTATAAGCTTCCAACTATAAACTTTCAGCTATAAACTTTCAGCTATAAGCTATCAACTTCTTTATCAGTAAATGGGAAAAGTTTTGATTATCGGCGCAGGTGGCGTGGCCACGGTAGCCGCCCACAAAGTTGCGCAGAACACCGACGTGTTCAGCGAAATCATGATTGCCAGTCGCACCCGCTCGAAGTGTGATGCCATCGTCAAAGCCATCGGCCGCGACGACATACGCACCGCGCAAGTCGATGCCGACAGCGTGGAGCAGCTGTGTGCCCTGATGAACGAGTTCAAGCCCGACCTCGTGATGAACCTGGCATTGCCCTATCAGGACCTCACTATCATGGAGGCCTGTCTGCAGTGCGGATGCTCCTACCTTGACACCGCCAACTATGAGCCCAAGGACGAGGCCCACTTCGAATACTCCTGGCAGTGGGCCTACAAGGAACGCTTCGAGCAGGCCGGACTCACGGCCATCCTCGGTTGCGGCTTTGACCCCGGCGTGACTTCAATCTACACGGCATATGCTGCCAAGCACCACTTCGACGAAATACAGTATCTCGACATCGTGGACTGTAACGCCGGAGACCACCACAAGGCTTTTGCCACCAACTTCAACCCCGAAATCAACATCCGCGAAATCACGCAGAAGGGTCTGTATTGGGAGAATGGCCAGTGGGTCGAAACGGAACCGCTCGAAATCCACCAACCGCTGAACTATCCCGGCATTGGACCGAAAGAGAGCTACCTGTTGCACCATGAGGAAATCGAGAGCCTCGTGAAGAACTATCCCACCATCAAGCGTGCCCGCTTCTGGATGACCTTCGGCGAGCAGTATCTCAAGCACCTCGACGTGATACAGAACATCGGCATGTCGCGCATCGACGAACTGGAGTATACAGCCGAGGCAGCAGACGGCAGCGGACCGGTCAAGGTGAAGATTGTGCCGCTGCAGTTCCTGAAGGCTGTGCTGCCCAATCCGCAGGACCTGGGCGAGAACTACGACGGCGAAACCTCCATCGGCTGTCGCATTCGCGGCCTGAAGGACGGCAAGGAGCACACCTATTATGTATACAACAACTGCTCGCACCGTGCCGCCTATGAGGAAACGGGCATGCAGGGTGTCAGCTACACTACGGGTGTGCCTGCCTGCATCGGTGCCCGCATGTTCATGCTCGGACTTTGGAAGCGTCCCGGTGTGTGGAACGTGGAGGAGTTCGATCCCGACCCCTTCATGGAGGAGCTGAACAAGCAGGGCCTGCCTTGGCACGAGGTGTTCGACGGCGACCTTGAACTTTGATTGACGCAGCGCAGCTCCCCTTCTGGGGAGGACTGTGAGAGATAAGGTTATGAGGTTATAAAGTTACTTCAGACGGTTGGGCTTCAGCCGCTCTGACAGTTTCTTTATAACCTCATAACCTTGTTTCTTATAACCGGGTGGCCAGACACTGCCCTGCCCACCCGGTTACGCTATTTGAACACGTGCTTGCCGTAGTTCACCCCACGTAGGCGGTAGTATTCGCTCTCGCTTTGCAGGCGTTGGAGGAAATCATTGTACGAACGCAGCCCCTGGGGTGTCCAGCCGGCTTCGGCCACTGCGGCCAGACGGGGAAACATGAGGTATTGCACCGTAGAGGCATCCTCCACCCACTCCGTCCAGAAGTTGGCCTGTACACCCATGTAGCGCGGCTGCAGTCCGGCCGGTATGCCGTTCATGGGCACATAGTTGTAGACCGCTTCGACCGTTTCGGAACCATTTCCCTGCGAACGCGGTTCGGTGGGCAGCGGGCTTTGGCGGCGGTTGATGTAGTAGGGAATTTGTGGCGACAGGATGGTGTAGAGTCCGCGCTCGGCAGCATCGCGTGCTGCACCGTCGGCTCCCACCCATGCCATAATGGTGATGTCCTTGCCCAGCGGGGACGTGTTGCCGTGCAGCACCTCGTTCCAGAAGATCAGCTGGCGCTGTTTCGCGGCCGGCTTGGCGGCGATGTGCTGCTGCAGTTGGCGGTAGAAGTTGATCTGCAGGTCGCGGTAGTTGGTCGAGCCAATCTCCTTCAGCTGCTGCTGGCAGTCGGCATTCTGTTCCCATTTCTGCGTGGGACACTCGTCGCCGCCCAGATGCAGGTAGCCGAAGGGGAATACCTCGGTCAGCTCGTCGACAACGTCCTTGGCAAACTGTACCGCCTTGGGATTCGACACGTTGATTACGTCGGCCGACACGCCCTGCCATAGCCACACCTCGTGTTTGTTTTGCGGGTCGCAGGACAGGAACTCGGGATACGAGGCCACGGCAGCCTGTGAATGGCCCGGAATGTCCACCTCGGGTACAATCTCGATGAAGCGTTCGCGGGCATACTGCACGATTTCGCGCGCATCGTCCTGCGTGTAGAAGCCACCGTAACGTTGTCCGTCGGGCTTCACCTCGCCCCAGCCCAGCACCTTGCTGTCACGCCAGGCGCCCACTTCGGTCAGGCGCGGGTATTTCTTGATTTCAATGCGCCAGCCCTGGTCTTCGGTCAGGTGCCAGTGAAAGCGGTTCAGCTTGTAGGCCGCCATCACGTCGAGCAGTTTCTTGATTTCCTCCTTGCCGTAGAAGTGGCGCCCCTCGTCGAGCATGAAGCCCCGCCAGCCGAAGCGCGGCTCATCGCTGATGCTCACGGCAGGCAGCGTCCACTTGCCTGCACAGTATCCGTCGGCCTGTACTCCAGCCATCACCGAGCGCGACGGAAGCAGTTGCTGGAGGGTTTGCAGCGCATAGAAGAAGCCGGCGGGCCGTGCCGCTTCGACCACGACCCTCTGCGGGGTGACGTTCAGCCGGTAGGCCTCGCAACCCATGGTAGGGTCCAGCTTCAGATAGAGTGCCGCCTTCTTGGCTTTGGTGCGCGTCAGCTTCAGTCCCGTAGTGGTCTGGAACTTTTGGGCAAAGCGGTCGAGCACCATGGCGATACTGTCGCCCGGGTAGTCGTCGGCAGCCACCTTGGTCTTTGCCTCAAATTGGAAAACGCCTTCGGCCCGCTCCATCTGGGCCGGAAGCGGAATGACAGGCAGAGGGTTCTGGGCCTGGCCAGGCAGGGCGCATACCGCCCATGCCGCGACAAAAAGTTGTTTCAGTTTCATAGTATGATGATTTGGATAGCAGATGATTCGGATGGGTGCATCCCAGCGTGGGTGCAGACTGATTGAACGGCTGTCCGGTGAATAGTTGTTTGCAAATGTACCGCAAAGTAGGCGTAGCGCAAAAGAAATAGGCGGAACTTTTTCGTTTGCTGCGCTTGTTTTGCGGTAATCTGTGTGAGGTGGTCCCGGTCGGATCCGTCCAGCCTTTGCAGTCGGATGAAGGTTGTGCAGGCAGTTTGGACTGCCCGAGTGTGTCGGCCTGCCGCCTGATGAGAGCTCGCATGGTTCCAGACCATTTGCCGTCTGGAGGACCCACATGCCGAGTCGTTTTTTTCTGTCATTGGGAGAGTTCTCCCCTCCCTTGGTGCGGCATGTCGCAGATTATGATTATATTTGCAGCGCGATAAGGGCATTGTGCCTGCCGAGTGCTTGGTAAACCTCGTAAAAAACAAGATTATGACGAATAGTTCTACTGTCGGAAAGGCCCGTGTGAGGCCGATGGTCAGCATCCCCTTTATGTGTTTGTCGGTGCTGTTCTGCGTTTGCTTGATAGCCGCTAATTTGTTGGAGACCAAACAGGTGTGCGTAGGTTCGCTCGACCTGACGGCCGGGCTGATTGTGTTTCCCGTTTCATACATCATCAACGACTGTCTGGTTGAGGTGTGGGGTTACGCCAAGGCCCGCCTGGTCATTTGGCTGGGCTTCGTCATGAACTTCGTGTTCGTGCTGTTCGGTCTGTTGGCCGACGCCCTTCCCGGTGCTCCCTATTGGCAGGGGCAGGAGGGTTTTCATGCCGTGTTCGGTCTGGCACCACGCATAGCTCTGGCATCCTTTCTGGCCTTTCTGGTAGGTTCGTTTCTGAATGCCTGGGTCATGAGCCGCATGAAACTCTCTGTCTCAGCCGGCAGCCGCGGCTTTGCCTGGCGGGCCATAGCTTCGACCCTGGTGGGCGAGTCGGCCGATTCGCTGATTTTCTTCCCTTTGGCCTTGGGCGGCGTGGTTCCCTGGAGCGTGATGCCCCTGCTCATGTGTAACCAGGTGGTGCTGAAGACGGCCTACGAAATCATCGTGCTTCCTCTCACGGTCTATGTGGTGCGCCGCCTCAAGCGGCTCGAAGGGGGCGAGGCATACGACCGCGGCGTTTCCTACTGTCCTTGGAATTTCGGCGGAATGCTGTGAGGAAGAGGACGACAAGGACGGGGCGAAGGATGGGGGCGGCTTGTGAGGTCGTAAGTCCACTGTGTGAGCAGTCGATGCTTCGTAAGCCCCTACACCCTCAGGACTTTTTCCCCATAGCCCAACAGTCTCATAACACGTACTATATATATATAAAGGAGTAAACAATGATACTCGACAACCAGCGAGCCTTGGTCGTGTTCAGCGGCGGCCAGGATTCTACCACTTGCCTGTTTTGGGCCAAGAAGCACTTCAAGGAGGTGTATGCGCTGAGTTTTGTGTACGGCCAGAAGCATGCCCATGAGGTCGATCTGGCCGAGGACATAGCCCGCGGGGCGGGCGTGCATTTCGACAGGATGGACGTAGACTTCATTGCCCGTCTGGGGCACAATGCGCTGACCGACTCCTCCATGGCTATGGACGAGACCAAGCCGGCTGGCAGTCCGCCCAACACGTTTGTGCCCGGGCGCAACCTATTCTTCCTGAGCATTGCCGCCGTCTATGCCCGCGAACGCGGCATCAGACACTTGGTGACGGGCGTGTCGCAAACAGACTATTCGGGTTATCCGGACTGCCGCGACTCCTTCGCCCGTTCGCTCAATGTCACGCTCAACTTGGCCATGGACGAGCAGTTCGTGCTCCACACACCGCTCATGTGGCTCGACAAGTGCCAGACGTGGGCCTTGGCCGATGAGCTGGGCGTGCTCGACCTCGTGCGTAACCACACGCTGACCTGCTACAACGGCGTGGTGGGCGATGGATGCGGCCACTGTCCCGCCTGCACGCTGCGGCGCAAGGGACTCGAAGCATATCTTCAGCAGAAAGCAGGCAACACCACAGCTCACCCCTAAACCTTCTCTATAGCCATGCGCGAAGACCTTTCACTCAACGCCCTCGGGCGCAAGACGGAGTACAGGAGCGACTATGCTCCCGAGGTGCTCGAAACCTTTGAGAACAAACATCCTGACAACGACTATTGGGTGCGATTCAACTGCCCCGAGTTCACCAGCCTGTGTCCCATCACGGGGCAGCCTGACTTTGCTGAGATACGCATCGCCTACCTGCCCGACCGCCTGATGGTAGAGAGCAAGAGCCTGAAGCTCTACCTCTTCAGCTTCCGAAACCACGGAGACTTCCACGAGGACTGCGTGAACATCATCATGAAGGACCTGGTGCGCCTGATGAATCCCAAATATATCGAGGTGACAGGCCTGTTCACTCCTCGCGGCGGCATCAGCATCTACCCGTATGCCAACTATGGGCGACCCGGCACCAAGTATGCTGAACTGGCTGACTACCGCCTGCGCCAGCACGACCTGTAGCAGTCGTCGGACCTCATCAAGGCAGCTGCGCCTGTCCGGGACCAAGTCCCGGACAGGCGCAGCTGTGTTCATCGTATGCGGTTGGTTCAGTCGTCTTCGTGCTTCCTCTTGGTAACTGTGCGGTATCTGGCCTCACGCACGTAGCGGCGCACAAAGGGATGGTGCATGAAGTGGCTGGGTGCGCCGTCGACAATGGTCTGGATCTGGCGCGTCATGATAGGCGTGGGGTATTGGCTGCAGAGCAGCATGAAGAAGCCCGGCCCGAGCACGTTGTCATAGTTGTCGCGCACGAAGCTGGTCTCCAGCTCTTCGGTGCGACTCATCAGCTTTTCGGCCTTGCGTCCCACCTTGCGGTCTATCTCTTCGGGCGAGCGGCCTTCGCGCATCATACGTATGCTCTTCTGCTGCAGTTCCCAGAGCTCGTTGTCGAGGCGGTTGCGCTTCTTGAAGAAGGCATAGAGCTTGTCGTTGAGTGGTCCGCCGCTCACGCGCTGTGTCACGTTGTCGACCTGGATGTTCAGGTTGGCATTTTCGAGCACCAAGGGCATCACGCAGTTGCTGCCCGTGTAGAGCAGGGCCATGCGGGCTGAGTCCACGTCGCCCACAAAGTTGAACCTTCCGTGTATCACCTTGCACGAGTCCACACAGCTGGTTGCCATGAAGGCTTCGCCGCCGCCGTCTTCGGCGGTGACACGCAGGTAGAGCATCCGTCCGTCCAGACAGGGTACAGACGAATTTCCGGCTATATTGTACTGTTCGGCGCATGAGGTGAGCAGCATCAGGGATAGTGTGACGGCGAAAAGCTTGTACATAGCAGCGGGGTGGATGGGGTGAAGTTCTATTCTCTTCCGCCAAGGCTGTCGGAGAAGCGTGTGTCATGCCGGTCCTGCCTTGGCGAAGCAGAAGCAAAGGTAACTACTCTTATGGAAGTCAGGACCGGCCATCAGCCAAAAGTGGCAGCCCCTTAAATCTTTTTGGGGATTCAAGGGGCTGCGGCTGTAAAACCTAATGGGTTTTTCACAATTCAGCGCGACATTTTAAAGTCCGCCTCCGGTTGGGAGCACGGGCTATCGTTCGGCCTTCTCTTCGTGGGCAATGCGGAACACGGCATACAGCTCCAGCACGGCGGCGATGAGCAGTGTAATCTTCCACTCGCTGCCTCTGAAGGGAGGAATGCTGTAGTAGGAGGTAAACATGAGTGCGGCCGAAACGAGCAGCAGGAGTGCGCCGAGCATTTGCTGCCGGCGCAGCCGGCGGATGATGAGGTTGCCGCCCTCGTAGCGATCGTTCATTTGGATGGGGCAAAAGAGCAGTGCCCCTGTGCCGAACACCCAAGGCGCAAGGTCCGGTGAGAATAAGGGCAATACCGACCCGACAACAAGCAGCAGGCCGCCCAAACGGTACAGTTGTATCTTCAGCATAATATGTGCGGGGGTAGAGGGTTATTCAATGACATATACGTCCTCGTCGGCTGTGCGCATATACAGGTTGACGCGCGCCACGCGCTCGACGGCCTCGGGATTGTTCATCAGGTCGTCCAAAGCCTTGGTGTCGGCGTTGTATTGGTCTTCGAAATACTTGATTTCGGCTTCCAGATCGCTGTTCTGCGTGCGCAGCTCGTGCAGCCGCCATACGCTGTTAGGGTCTAAAAAGCCCACAATGGCAATGAAGGCCAGGATGGTCCAAAGGTATTTCTGGCGGAGGATGCACAGTCCGACGTGTTTCAGTTTCTGTCCCATAATGAAAAAGGTGCGGTTTGACTGGTTGTGGCAGCAAAGGTAAGAATAAATGGCGTACCTTCCCATGTGCCTACTGGTATTTTGAAGGGAATCACCTCGGGTCCGGCCGCAAAAAGGGCTCTTTGTCTTGAAGGCAGACACTGGGATGGCCAGAATCGGCAGACCTGCCCCCGGACACACTACTTCACGACCACTTCGTCGGTAAACACCCATCCACCCCAGACGGCGGGTAGGGCCTGTATGCGCACATAGCGTGCCCTGCAACCGCGCCCCTTCCAGCAACAGGTGCGTATGTCGGGCTGCACGGTGCGCTGTGAGGGATACTTCCGGTCACACAGCTCGGTGAAGTGCGCACCGTCGGACGACACCGAAACCCTGAACGAAGCGGGATAGTAGATTTCTGCCCCACACGCCTGCATGAAGTCACAGGCCACCTTCCTCACGGTCTGTAGCCGGCCCAGGTCGACCGTCACGTCCAGCCTATCGCCCTTGATGAAGCCCTGCCATCGGCCGTCTGAGGGAGACCAGCCGCCCCGCCAGCCGTCGGTGAGCGCACCGGCACCCGTTGAGGCATAGCGCGGATGGTAGGGCTGGCCGTAGCTGACCTGTGCGCCACGGGCCTTGTGGGAGATGCGGATGCCGGCCTCGCGCCGTTCGCCCTGCTCGGTCCGCAAGTCGAAAGCTCCCGTACGGCTCTGCTCGTCCAGTCGCTTCATCACCCCTGTGGCCCTCCTTCTGAAGTCGGTCCAGTCCTTGCTCTCATCGCCCCGCCAGCCCGTTTCGGCCAGTGCCAGTGCGCGCGGGTAGAGCATGTATTCCAGCTGGTGCTGCGTGGGCACGTATTCCGTCCACAGGTTGCCCTGCAGCCCCAGCAGGCGGCTGCGCAGGCTGTCGGGCAGGCCCTGGGAGGGCGCGAAACCGTATATCTTGGCGAGGGGCAAGTAGCCCCCGATGGCTTCGGGCTGGCTGGGAGGGGCATCCTGATAGCTGTCAAGGTAACAGAAGGCGCCGGGCGACATCACCACCTCATAACCCAGCCGTGCGGCCTGACAGGCCGTGGAGGCATCGCGCCATACCATGATGGCCGTGCCTTCAGGCAACCCCGGCGCTGTCACCTCGTCCCACGCCAGCATGTGTCGCCCGTGCTGTTCCAGGAAGCGGGCCATGCGCTGCATGAAGTAGTGTTGCAGCTCGTCCACACCGTGCAGCCCCAACTGCCGCATCCGTTGGCGGCAGCGCGGGCAGTCAGCCCACGAGGCCTTGCCAGCCTCATCGCCGCCCAGATGGATATAGGCCGAAGGAAACACCTGCATCACTTCGACCAGCACCTCTTGCAGGAACTGGAATGTCGCTTCGCTGCCCGGACAGAAGTCAGCCTGCTTGTAGGGCTCATGCGTACACGAAAGCTCGGGATAGGCCGTGAGCACCTCTTCCGAATGGGCCGGCATTTCGATTTCGGGCACGACCGTGATGCCGCGCTGTGCGGCATATTCCACCAGTTCGCGCAGCTCCTGTTGGGTGTAGAATCCGCCGTATGCGCCCGGAGTCTGGGCCGAAGCATAGTGGCGGGGCGTATCGTTCCACCAGGTCTTCCAGAGCGAGTCGGTGCGCCAGGCCCCTATTTCGGTGAGCCGCGGAAACCGCTTGATTTCCATGCGCCAGCCCGCTGCGTCGGTCAGGTGGAGGTGCAGGCGGTTCAGCTTGACCGCAGCCATCAGGTCAATCTGCCGCTTGAGGCAGTCGGTGTCGAAGAAGTGGCGCGACACGTCGATCATCAGCCCGCGCCAGCTGTAGGCCGGGAAGTCGGCTATGCGGCAGCATTTCAGCCGCTCGCCCAGCATCAGCTGCCGCAGCGTCTGTGCGGCACGCAGGAATCCCGCTTCGTCTGTGGCGGCAATGCGCACCGTGTCGCGCGACACATGGAGCCGGTAGGCTTCGGGCCGGCCGCTCCATTCCGTGCTACGCTCGCAGCGCACCAGTCGTGTGGTCTGTGTCGTGCCAGCCCGTTCCAGCAGGTTCGCCACAGGACGCACGTCCATGCCCGACAGGTTCTCAAACCGGTAGGGACGGTCGGTGCGGAAGCTCCCCTTGTCCCACTCGCATTGTCTGGGACGGGGTAGCAGGGAAGGCTGGGCATGCAGGAGGAGTGCCGGTGCGGCACACAGGAAGAACAGGAACAAGGCTTTCATGGTGTCAGGTTTCGGTGCGTGCTGCAAAGGTAACGATTGCGCCCCAACGTGGCACCGCCCGTTCCGCCTTTTTCCTCCCCTGTTCATCCATTCGCGTTCCGACAGTCAGCAGGCGTGCTAACATTTTTTGTTATACAAGTCCTCGTATATCCAAAAATGTGTATATTTGCAAGCCTATAAGCTCTACCGCAATGAAAGCAAACGAACAAACCTATCAGCAGATACAGCGCGCCTTGCGCAAGGCCGCCTCCAAGTTTCCCGCCAATCCCGACTGCTTGCCGCTCACCGACCTTTACCTGCAGGTGAAGCAGGAAAGTGGCGAGCTGCTCATGTTTGACGATGACGACCATGAACTGACGCGCTGTGTGGTGGAGGAATGGATAGGAAACAACGACGAACACTTCTACACCGAGGTGCAGCCCGTGCTGGTTGCCGCCATTGCAGGCATCAAGGAAGTAACAGAACACGTGCAGATCCTGAAGCCCTATTCGTATGTGCTGATTGGCGAAGACCGCGAAACGATTGCCGACCTGTATCTGGTGGACGACGAAACGATTGTCATCAGCGGCGACCTGATGCAAGGGCTGGGCGAGGATCTCGACCATTTTTGGGAACAGCTTTCGGCCGAATAGTTTTTTTCCGCATAGGCAGAAATCATCAAGAGAGACGGTTGCGCCCAGCAGGCATGCCTCATCAGGCCAGACCGGGCCGCCCTCGCCCGAATCGACCTACAAAAACTAAACACCCTTTAACCACATGGCCGTTTGTGCGCTTTCAGCAAGAAGAAAGAGCGCAAAATATACGCTTTCAGCCCTTTTTGTGTAAAAAATGAGGCAAAATGTCTCTTTGATTGGAAATAATACATACATTTGCAAACCAAAATAACAAAACGTCAGCACCCCCTGTAAGGTATAGCTCATGAAAAAAGGTGTCGTATGGACTGCCAGCCCGCATGTCTGTCGGCCCGAATGAACGAAGCGTGGACGGACTGACCGGACGGATGCTGCCGATATGATACAGGCAGTCCGCCAGAAACGAATCTGGAATAAAAAAACACGGTGGGGGCGCAGCCCGTTCCTGCCACCCGAATCCTATATGACGAAAGTATGATGAAGAATAAGTTGCGTAGTGCATTCAGCACTGAAGGAAGGCGCATGGCCGGAGCCAGAGCCTTGTGGATTGCCACAGGCATGAAACGTGAGCAGATGGGCAAGCCCATCATTGCCATAGCCAACTCTTTCACCCAGTTCGTGCCCGGCCACACCCATCTGCATGAGGTGGGGCAGCTGGTGAAAAGCGAAATAGAGAAGCTGGGATGCTACGCTGCCGAGTTCAACACGATAGCCATTGACGACGGCATAGCCATGGGACACGACGGTATGCTCTATTCGCTGCCCTCGCGCGACATCATAGCCGACAGTGTGGAGTATATGGTGCAGGCCCACAAGGCCGATGCGCTGGTGTGCATATCCAACTGCGACAAGATTACGCCGGGTATGCTGATGGCTGCCATGCGCCTGAACATCCCCACAGTGTTCGTGAGCGGCGGCCCGATGGAAGCCGGCCACTATAAGGGCGAGAATGTCGACCTGGTCAGTGCGATGGTGAAAGGTGCGGACCAGTCGGTCAGCGACGACGAGCTGGCCGAGGTGGAAGCACGTGCGTGTCCGGGCTGCGGATCGTGTTCGGGCATGTTTACGGCCAACTCCATGAACTGCCTCACTGAGGCACTCGGTCTGTCACTGCCGGGCAACGGCACGATTCTGGCCACACACGTAAACCGCCGCCGCCTGTTTGAGGATGCAGCGAAGCTCGTGGTGGAGAACGCCTATAAATATTATAGGGACGGCGACGAAAGCGTGCTGCCTCGCAGCATTGCCACGCGACAGGCCTTCCTGAACGCCATGACCCTCGACATAGCCATGGGCGGCTCGACCAACACGGTGCTTCACCTGCTGGCTGTGGCCCATGAGGCAGGCGTGGACTTCTGCATGTCCGACATCGACCAGCTGAGCCGTCGGGTGCCCTGCCTGTGCAAGCTGGCCCCCAATACCCAGCGCTACTCGGTGCAGGAGTGTAACCGTGCGGGCGGCGTGATGGGCATTATGGGCGAACTGGCCAAGGGCGGCCTGCTGGCATTGGATGCCCAGCGCGTGAACGGCCAGACATTGGGCCGCGACATTGCCCGGTACTCCATTACCGGCGAAACGGTCGACAGTGAGGCCGAACGCATCTACCGCAGTGCGCCGGCAGGCAAGTTCTGTACGCAGATGGGCGTGCAACAGGCGGAATGGCCCAGCCTGGACACAGACCGCGAAAACGGTTGCATCCGTTCGCTGGAACATGCCTATACCCGCGACGGCGGACTGGCCGTGCTGTTTGGCAACATCGCACAGGACGGCTGTGTCATCAAGACAGCCGGTGTGGACGAAAGCCTGTGGCACTTTGAAGGCCCGGCCCGCGTGTTCGACTCGCAGGATGCAGCCTGCGAGGGCATCTTGGGCGGCAAGGTGCAGGCAGGCGATGTGGTGGTCATTACCCATGAAGGACCCAAGGGTGGTCCGGGTATGCAGGAGATGCTCTACCCCACCTCCTACATCAAGA
The DNA here is from genome assembly GCA_945869305.1 of uncultured bacterium. Taxonomy (GTDB): domain Bacteria; phylum Bacteroidota; class Bacteroidia; order Bacteroidales; family Bacteroidaceae; genus Alloprevotella. The sequence continues at coordinate 7,827 of CAMBOH010000023.1, read as the reverse complement.
GCCGCCATCTGGGCAAGGCCTGTGCGCTGATTACCGACGGACGCTTTTCGGGCGGCACATCGGGACTGAGTGTGGGACACATCTCGCCCGAGGCTGCGGCCGGCGGTGCGATTGGCAAAATCGTGGACGGCGACATCATCGAAATCGACATACCGGCACGCAGGCTCTGCGTACACCTTTCCGACGAAGAACTGGCAGCACGCCCCATGCGCCCCTTGGAGCGTCATCGCGAGGTATCGAAGGCTCTCAGGGCCTATGCCTCCATGGTGAGTAGCGCCGACAAGGGCGGCGTGCGCGAAATCTGACGGCGCAGCCCAGGTGTGTGAAGTACTGCAAGGCTGGCCTTTGACAGCCCTCCCGGGGCCGACGGTCCGGGAGCTTTTCCTCTCTTTCTACCCAAACTTGATTAGACTATGACCAAAAAAATAACTGGTGCAGAAATACTGATGCGCGCCTTGCTCGACGAAGGGGTGAAGACGCTCTTCGGCTATCCGGGCGGGGCCATCATGCCTGTCTATGATGCACTCTATGACTACCGTGACCGGTTGAACCATATCCTGGTGAGGCACGAACAGGCCGCAGCCCATGCCGCCGAAGGCTATGCCCGCGTGAGCGGACAGACTGGCGTATGCCTGGTGACGAGCGGACCGGGCGCCACAAACACGATTACCGGCATTGCCGATGCCATGATGGACAGCACCCCCATGGTGGTGATTATGGGCCAGGTTGGAGCACAGATGCTGGGCACCGATGCCTTCCAGGAGTGCGACATGGTAGACATTACGCAGCCCATCTGCAAATGGGCCTACCAGATACGTTCGGCCAAGGACGTGGCCTGGGCCGTACACCGCGCCTTCTACATTGCCGGCAGCGGACGTCCCGGACCCGTAGTGCTCGACTTCGCCAAGAACGCCCAGCTGGAGCGGGCGGAATATGTGCCCGGCACGATCGACTTTATCCGCAGCTACGTGCCTGTGCCAGCCACCTCGAAGCAGAGTGTGCTTGATGCCGCCGCGCTCATCAATGCCGCCAAGCGGCCGCTGGTGCTGGTCGGACAGGGCGTGGAGCTGGGACATGCGCAGCAGGAACTCAGGGACTTCATCGAGAAGGCCGGAATGCCTGCGGGATGTACGCTGCTCGGCCTTTCGGCTTTGGCAACGGACCATCCGCTGAACGTGGGTATGCTCGGCATGCACGGTTCGCTCGGGTCGAACAAGAAGACCCAGGAGTGTGACCTGCTCATTGCCGTCGGCATGCGCTTTGACGACCGCATCACGGGCAAGCTCGACACCTATGCCCGTCAGGCCAAGAAGATTCACTTCGACATTGACCCCTCCGAGATAGACAAGAACGTGAAGGTCGACGTTGCCGTGCTGGGAGACTGCAAGGAAACGCTGCCTGCGGTGACCGCCCTGCTCGAAGCGAGGGAACACACAGCGTGGCGCGAAAGCTTCCGCCAGTGGGACGCTATCGAACAGGAGGCAGTCATCGAGCCGCAGCTCCATCCGTCAGACGACGGCTTACGCATGGGTGAGGTGGTGCGCCGGGTGTCCGAACTGACACAGGACAAGGCTGTCATGGTGACCGATGTGGGCCAGAACCAGATGATGGCAGCCCGCTATTTCCGCTTCACCGAAAAGCGCAGCGTGGTCACGTCGGGCGGCATGGGCACCATGGGCTACGGACTCCCCGCAGCTATCGGAGCCACGTTTGGCGCACCGGAGCGCACAGTCTGTCTCTTCTTGGGCGACGGCGGCCTGCAGATGACCATCGAGGAGCTGGGCACAATCATGGAACAGCAGGCTCCCGTGAAGATTATCCTGCTCAACAACAACTATCTGGGCAACGTGCGTCAGTGGCAGCAACTCTTCTTCCAGAGGCGCTACTCCTTCACGCCCATGATGAACCCCGACTACGAAAAGATTGCCGAAGCCTACAGCATTCCGGCACTGACCGTGACCGAACGCGACAGGCTCGACGAGGCAATCAGGCAGATGCTGGCAACCCCCGGCCCCTTTTTGTTGCAGGTCGCAGTGATGGAGGAGGACAACGTGATGCCCATGTGCTGTCCGGGACACGATGTCGACGACATGATTCTTTCTACGGATGACTTCAACTAACAAACAACGAGCAGCTTATGACTTTCCATGCAAATACAGCCCCGGGAGTTGGCGAAACTTCCACTGAGCAGCAGCCCATGCAGGATGGCGGCGTGAAGCTGTTTACCATCATTGTATTCTCTGAGAACCTGGCCGGCGTGCTCAATTCGGTGACCAACGTGTTCACCCGCCGTCAGCTGAACATAGAAAGCCTCAACGTCTCGGCTTCGGGATACGAGCACATTCACCGCTATACCATCACTACCTATACCGACGAACGCACTGTCAAGACGGTCGTGAAGCAGCTCGAAAAGAAGATTGACGTGCTGCGGGCCGGCTACTATACGAGCGACGAGGTCTACGTGATGGACCAGGCACTCTACAAGATTGCCACGGCGCAGCTGGTCAGCAACCGCGAAATTTCGAAGGCCATCCGACTGTATGACGGCAAGATTGTGGAGGTGAACAACACCTACGCCATCGTGTCGAAGGAGGGACTGCCCGAGGAGACCCTGGCCCTCTACGGCAAACTGAAAGAGCATAACTGCCTCTTGCAATATGTCAGCTCGGGTGTGGTGGCAGTGACCAAGAGCCACCGTGAAGCACTGGCGGAGTTCCTGCAGCTGCGTCAGGAAGAGATGCGGGCAAACAGCACAAAGGCAGATATTTGAGACGAAGCTGTCCGCTTTGCTCACTCCAACGAATTTCAAATACCAAATCACAAACATAATATGGCACAATTGAATTTTGGCGGTGTTGTCGAAGAAGTGATGACCCGCGAAGAGTTTCCGCTTGAAAAAGCGCGTGAAGTGTTGAAGAACGAAACAATCGCCGTGCTCGGCTATGGCGTACAGGGGCCGGGCCAGGCGTGCAACCTGCGCGACAACGGCTTCAATGTCATTGTCGGACAGCGTCCGGGCAAGACCTACGACAAGGCCGTGGCCGACGGATGGGTACCCGGCGAAACCCTCTTCTCTCTGGAGGAGGCCGCACAGCGCGGCACCATTATCTGCATGTTGCTCTCCGATGCAGCCCAGATGCAGCTCTGGCCTTCACTGAAGCCCTATCTCACCACGGGCAAGACGCTCTACTTCTCCCACGGATTTGCTATCACCTGGAACGACCGTACGGGTGTGGTTCCCCCTGCTGACATCGATGTCATCATGGTAGCTCCCAAGGGTTCGGGCACTTCGCTCCGCACCATGTTCCTCGAAGGCCGCGGCTTGAACTCTTCCTACGCTGTTTATCAGGACCACTCAGGCCATGCCACCGAGAAGGTGCTGGCATTCGGTGTGGGAATCGGCTCGGGCTACCTGTTCAAGACCGATTTCAAGCGTGAGGCAACCAGTGACCTTACGGGCGAACGCGGTTCGCTGATGGGTGCCGTACAGGGCCTGTTCCTGGCACAGTACGAAACGCTCCGCGAGCACGGACACACTCCCTCCGAGGCTTTCAACGAAACGGTTGAAGAGTTCACGCAGTCGCTCATCCCTATGATTGGCAAGAACGGCATGGACTGGATGTATGCCAACTGTTCCACCACGGCACAGCGCGGTGCCCTGGACTGGATGGGCCCCTTCCACGATGCCATCAAGCCGGTCATGGAGAAGCTCTATCAGAGCGTGGCCAGCGGCAATGAAGCCCAGATTTCAATCGACAGCAACTCGAAGCCCGACTATCGCGTAGGGCTTGAGGCCGAACTGAAGGCTCTTCGCGAAAGCGAAATGTGGCGTGCTGGCGAGACGGTGCGCAAGCTCCGTCCCGAGAACAACTGATAGTGAGCCCCCTGCGCTTACGAAACTTGAACAATACGCTTGCTTCCTGGTAAGCATAATCAGGAGGCGATATAGATTAGGGCTGACACTTCTCACGAGGTGTCAGCCCTTTTACTGTCTTGTCATGCATGTGTTCCGCCCTTGGGACATCGGCAAAGGTCACCAGCCCGTGGCGTCGAAGCCGGCAGCCTTGTACCATTCCGTCTGGCTGAACGAGGTGTTCAGGTCGCCGTGGGGAGTGCTCTTGGCCTTGTCTGTATAGATTTGCTGCGGCACAAACAGGCTTACTGCGCGGTAGTCACCGGTAGCCACCGGCACAGTCTGGTAGTCCTCGTCTTTCGGCCCGATCCAGAAGCGTTCGGTAGCACCGTAGTAGGTGACGGCTTCGTCGAGAGCCCGTTGTACCCGTGCTGTGTCGGCAGGGTCGAGCAGGACAGCCAGACTCTGGCGGACATCGTAGTTATGGGGACGGTAGTAGAAGTTGAAGCAATAAGTCTGATAGTTCAGCACCTGGCTCATGTCGGGCGACTTCCTGCCAGCCAGCACGGAGCGCGGCAGGGCCTCTTTCAGCGCTTCGGCCAGAGGCTCCAGCTTGTCGGTCTGCAGGCAGGAGACGGCCAGTCCGTAGTCGCTGTAGAGGTGGCTGAGTTCGGCAGCCTGTACGTCCTGCAGGTAGGTGCGGGCTATGTCGGCCGGGTCTTGGCTGAACAGTCCGTAAGCCACCTCATTGGTGTAGTAAGAGCCGGCAGCGGGTATGGCCATCGGCGAAGCCACGATATAGTCGGTCTGGTGGCGCAGGGCATAGGCCACCTCAAGGTTCTGCATGAGACACGCGTCGAAGAAGATGTAGCGGCAGTGAATGCCTGCATCGGCAATGGCCTGGGCCATTTCGTCCACATTCATTTGTGCTCCGTTGTCGCCCATTCCGCCTGTCGGTCCGCTGTCAATGCCGAACGAGAAGGGGCGGAGCTGCGTGCGGTTGCCAGACGAAGGGCCTTCAAAGGCAGGGTAGTTGGTGTTGGTGGCCGGTATCCAGCCATCGGCGTGCGACCACATGACCAGTCCGTATTCCCGTGCAGGATAGTCCTTGGCTACGATTTCGAGCACCTCCTGCAGGCGGCGGGGGCTGGCAGAACAGATGTCGGTGTCCCATTGCTCCAGGAGCTTCGGCTCATTGTCCTCAGCAGTGACCTGGTAGAGGCGGGGAGCCCTGTTGTCATCCAAGAAGAGCAGCAGGCGGTTGTCTGGGGCAATGCTGGCGTGGGCATTCATGATTTCGGTAGAGTCGGCAGCGTGGTAGTTCCAGTTTCCCAGAGAGTTTTGGGCACACATGTAAATCAGCACAGTGCGCTGTGCTGTTTCGCCGGGTCGTAATGACTTGTTGTCGTCATGGTCGCAGCAGGCGCACAGGCAGCCGAGCACGGCGAGCAGCAGAAGGATACGGATATCTTTCATGGTTTGTGTAAAGAGTCGGGGATAAATGTAATGTCAATCTTCTTGAAGCCCATGGCCGCAAAGATGCGTGTCAGCTGGTCGCGGGCGTTCTCTTCGGCGGCCTGCAGGTTGGAGGGCGTGAGCAGCCGGCACAGCATGGCCTGACGGGCTTGCTGGTAGAGCTGCTCGCGGGCTTCGGGCGGAATGCTGCCCTTCTCGTAGAACGAGCGAGTGCGGGCTTCGTCGATAAACAGCGTGTCGAGCAGGCTGATGGCCGGCAGGCGCAGGCGGCAGGCGGAGTCAGGCAGCGAGGCGAACCAGTCATCGGAGGCCTGCTGCATGTCGATGCCCAACCTGAGCGTGCCGCTGTAGATGCGCGTAAGGTGGTCGTCGCCCATGAAGTGCTTGCGGTGCCACTCAACCATTTCCTCGGTCGAGACCGAGAGGAACTCCCATTGCCCGATTTGTCGGATGGCGCGTATTTCCTCGGGCGTGATGTCGATGCGGGTGTTGCGTACCATGGCCACTTGCACCGGCGGGTTGCTCTCCACGCTCTTTACTACTACGGCCACAGCCACGACAATGACAGCTATGGCCGGCAACCACCAATAGCGCACGAGGCCCAACAGCAGGCGTCGCCAGTCCAGCCTTTCGCTGTTGCGCTTGGTGTCCGACTTGGGGCTGTCTGTCCTTGTGCCGGTCAGTTCTTCGCTGGGTGTGGGGGAAGGAGGAGTATGCATCAGTTCTTTTGTAGATGAGGCTGTATGTCTGTTTCGTCAAATCCGGTGCGGAAGCGTACGATGATGTCCTGCTCGTCGTAGCCCATGCGGCAGAGCATAGGCACCAACAGAGCCGTGGCACTCTTGCGTGCCAGTTCGGCGATGCCGAACTGTGCGGTATGGCTCAGTATACTGTCAGCCCCTTGGCGTGTGAGTTCCGCCAGTTCGGCATCGGTGAAGCGCGAGCGCAGCGGGTCAATGTATTGGCGTGTGCCCTGGTGGTCCACCTTCGAGGCTGTGGCCACCACCTGCGGGTCGGGCAGGATGACAATGAGCTTGCCGTCTTCGCGTAGCACGTTTTGAGAGCCGAAGGTCGAGAAGTCGATGTAGCCTTTCAGGGTGAGGTCGACAGGTATGGCCACCTTGCGGTCTCCCCAGCGTGCCTTCATCTTGACAGGTACGCCCAACACCTTGCCTTCGAGCGTGGGGTTGTCAGCGAAGGTCACCAGCTTGTGGATTACGCATTCGGTGGTATACAGGCGCGACTGCCTGCTCACTTCCATCACGATGTGCGCAGTGGGAGCAGCCTGTCCGTCTGTCTGTTCAGGCTGCCCTTGTGCTGCATCGGCCGTTTTCTGCTGGCAGGCCCATAAGGTGAGCAGGCCCAGACAGACGGCCACCGTGTGGAGCAGGCGGGATGCGAAGCGTAGGTACATGGGTTTCATGCAGCGAAAATAGGCATTTTCTTCCACTCTTTCTGTGCTTTGCTTGGACAAGTGGCGAAGTTTTAGTTATTTTGCTCATAAAATAAGAACCAAGCAATACATTTAACGCATGAAAAAGAGCCTGTTTCCCGCCGTGCTCATCTTGCTGTTGCAGGGCATGGCGGCTTGTGGCGACAAGAAGTCGGAAGGTGCTGTCTCACCGACCGACAGTGTGCAGCAACGTGTGGCGGATGACACACCGTATGGCGAACCCGCATTGAAGAACAACTTTACAGCCCAGTGGGGCGGCAAGTCGTATGCCATCACCATTGAGCGTCAGGCTGACCCCGAATTGCCCGTGGTGGCCGATGAGTTGGGCAAGAAGTTCTACGACAATCGGGTGGAAGTGACCGTCTTGCGCGATGGAGAGCCTTTTTTCCACAAGAGCTATACCAAGGAAGCCTTTGCCGACTTCCTGAACGGTTCCGAACAGCAGGGCACTGTGTTGTTGGGCATGGCCTATGATTCCGAAAAGAGTGATGCCCATGCCATACGGCTGGGTGCTCAGATCGGACAGGTAGGCATTGAGGAAGGTCCGGCCTTCTGTATCGAAATTCCCCTCGATGGTTCAGCGTCAAGCATTGTGCGTGACAGTGCCCAGGACACCACTGGCGATGCCGGAATAGGGGATTGAAAGAAAAGTGCTTGCTCTCCGCCAGGACTCGCCATAGCAGCAACCTCCTGCCTGCTCTTTTCGGGACAGTTCCAGGCGATGCCTGCTCTCCCAGTGCCTTGAACGCATGAAGGCGACAAGGCCATCGTTCTTGTCAGCATCGGAACTCAAACGGATCAAGACGCATGGTCAGATTCCATTCCGAATAGGCTCCAAGGATGAATCACGCGCCCTTTACATACGCGTTTTTAAAGCCGCAAAAACCCTTCAACCCTTCAGCCAACCCTTCATTCCCGTTGATTCTCAGAAGGAAACTGGCTGAAGGGTTTTGTTTTCAAACCCTTCAGACCCTTCAGCCAACCCTTTAGCTGACTTTTCCTGATTTTGGTTGACCGTTTTTTGCGTTAATTCCTGCTATGGGTT